>JAIOHV010000006.1 GCA_019912885.1 bacterium | reverse complement strand
CGGGGGGGCGGGTCCGCGTTGGCGACGCCGGCGTCGGAGGACTTGATCCATCCGGCGATCCGGGTGAGGTGCGAATACATCGCGCGATCGCCGATCTCCTCGATGGCGGTGCGGGTGCCGCCACCGCGAATGTTGGTCGAGGCGATCCGGACGATGGTTCCGTTTTTCAGGAAGAAGGAGGGGTTCGGGCTTGCATTTTCATGCACATGATGCACACGCCAGGCGTCGGTGATGACGTCCCGGAGCTGCCGGTTGTTGACGGCGATCTGGGGGATGATGCGGGCGACGGGCGGGCTGTCCGGTTGTCCGGTCGCAGGCGCGGCCGATGTCCGGTTGTCCGGTTTTTTCGTGTCCGGTCGGGGCGTCGTGTCCGGTTTTTCGTGTCCGGTTTTTGGGGAAGCCGTGTCCGGTGTCCGGTTTTCGTGTCCGGTTTTGGCCTTCGTGTCCGGTTTTTCCGTGTCCGGTGTCCGGTTTTCGGCCGGCGGGGCGGCAGCCGGGGTGTCCGGTTGTCCGGTCGGGGCGTCCGGTTTCGCATCCGGCAGGTAATACTTCCCGCGCTCGCCCTCGGCGATCACCCCGTCCGCGGCCATGCGCTTAAGCATCTTGCGGGCCGCGTCGTAGGGTTTGTTAAGCGCGTCCGCGACCTCTTTTGCGCCCACGAAATCGCCGGCGTCGCGGAGGACATCAAGAACCGCCTGCCGCTCGGGCGTGACGCTTTCGAATTCGAGTTCGGCCGGATCGACGTCCAGGAAGGCGGCAAGCTCGGCGTCCGAGACGGACGGGGCGAGGCGCGGCCTCCATCCGTTTTCGCCGGCGAGCTTGAAGATCGTCGCCGGCCCCACCCCGCCGCCTCCGGACACGAACGAATTCCATTTGCGGGTGTTTTCGTGGGGGCGGTTCTTCCCGCTTTTCGCGCACCAGCCCTCCCACAAGGCCAGCCCCGCGTCATTCGGGAAAGCGGCGTGGATCGCCATGCCAAGCGAAATGTAGGCGTCGTAGGTGACGTCCTGGTTGGGAACGGCGGAAAGCGCGCCGGCAAGTTCGTCGTAATTCGTCTCCGACAGAGCGCGCGAAGACGATCGCCCTTTCGCCCCCGTGGCGGAATTGGCGACAACCGGATCGTCGATCGCGGGGATGCGCGCGAGAGCGGCGTCGACTTCCTCGGCCGTCATGTCTTCGAAGTCGTCGGGGTCGATATTGCTGAGCGCGCCGCCCTCGCCTTCATCGATACGGACGAATCGGTTCCCGCCCGGCGCGGCGCCGTGCCACCACGGAAGCCAGACCATGTTGCCAAGGTGCCGGCCGCGCTGCGCGATCGCCTTGGGGTAGATCTCGACGCCGCGCCCCGTAAGGGGGTCCGCGGCCTCCCCGCTCGTGAGGGCGTGCGCGCCGGAGGTGCAGGCGATCGCCAGGGCGATTTTTCGGGCCGTCGCCGGCGCGGTGAGCGACTCGAAAAAGACCCAAAGATGGTAGCCCGTGCCGCTGCCCGAACATTCGAGGTACGCGGGGATCTCGAGCTCGCGCGCGCGCCGGTACGCGGCGATCGCGGCCGTCATGGGATCGGCGAGCGCGTCGGCGTGTTCGCCGCCGTCAAAGTCCAGGCACAGCCAGCGCACGCGCGCGTCGGCCGACAGGCAAAAGCTCCCGATGCGTTCCCCGCCGATCGCGGCGGCGGTGCCCTTCCCTCCCCCGTGCGGCTTTCGCGTCTCGAAGATGATCTTGGGCGTCAATCCCGACGCCGGTCCTTCGAGGTGGTAGCGCAGGAGGGCGTCGAGGCGCTCGCCTCCCACGGCGGGGCGCGGGATCGTGACGGCCCGGCCGGTCGCCGATTCCGTGTAGGAATACCTCGCGGCCACGAAATCGTCGCGCGCGAAAAAGAAGGTCTTGAGGAGGTGGATGCGCTCGTTTGTCGTCATGCCCCGGCCCGAAAATCGCGAACAAAAGCACAGCATTGCTGTGCAAGTTCGCGGTCAAAAAAATTTCGGAATACCCGATTCACCTGGCTCCGCCGTCGCTTGCGGGGCGCTCGCCCGTTATCCGAATTCGCTTTCTCGCCCGTCGTGGTTCAGCACATCATAGCATAGCTTTCGGCCCGTCCCGGCCGGCCGGCGCAGGCGGCTTCCACAGCCAGATGCCCTGCGCGCCGCGCACGTCGGTAAACGGCCGTTCGTATTTTTCCGGCTCCGCCAGCACCCAGCCGTATTGCTCCTCATTCCACCACTCCCGCGCCATGGGCAGCGCGGGATTCGATCGCGGCGGGATGACGCCGTCGAGGATCACCGTGCCAAGGACCGCGGAGGCGATGGTGAAGATTCCACGCTCATTTTCGGGCACGGCCCGCACCGCCCGGAGGACGAGGTCATCTTCGAGGGCGCTTTTGTCGAACGTCTTTCCCGCGTGGATCGCGAGGCGCTGCCCGAGAATCGGAAAACGCCGCGCGCGGCCGTCGACGAGAAACGCGATCTGCTCCGGCGGCGTGGACGGGCGGTTCTCGATGTCCTTGCCGTGAAAGATGAGGCCGGCCCACGGCTGCCAGAGGGTGAAGGTGGGGAGATGCATCGGCATGTCTTTACCGCCAAGACGCGAAGAACGGCAAGATTTTTTTCGTACCAATAGGTCGCGCCCTTCGCGCCTTCGCGGTGACAATGTGTGCCGGATCAAAGAGCGGCGGCATCATCGCCGGCCTCCTCATCGTCGAACTCATCTTCGCCCATCGCGTCTCCGCATTCGTCGTCTACTTCGTGCGCGCCGCGCTTGGGCTTGGTGCGGTCGTGCGCCTCCTCCGTCTCCTTCTGGATCGCCATGAGCGCATCCGTCAGGCAGGCGGGAACATCGTTCCACGCCCCGGCCGCGGCCTTTGCGGAAAGCCACGTAACGAGCGTTCCCTTTTTGCGATCCGGCGGCTGCTCGTCGCCGGCGACGGCGTAGGTGGCGAGCAGGTCGAGCACGTCCTTCGGCAGCCGGGATAGCACGGGGGCGAGCAGCTTTTGCGCCTGCCCGGCATCGGGCCTTTTGAGGAAGAGGTGCCCGAAGCGCAGGAGGCGTGCCTGTCCCATCCCCTCGAAGCGATTGCCCTCGAACGTGTGCTTCATGGCCGCCCCGTGGATGAAGCGGCGCAGTTCCTCGTTCGTAAACTGGAAGAGGTAGTCCGAGGCGTCCTGCGCGATGTTCAGATCCTTTGGATCCACGCCGGCGCGCGCGAGCAGCTCGCCGCGCTCGCTCCACGAGCCCTTCGCGAGCTGCCAGGCGATCGCGATGAGGGACGCGCGATCGTCGAAGAGATTTTCCGGGAACGGCGCGGCGGTGAAACGATCGCGCACGCGCGCCTCAAGAATCTCGCGGACGACGTTCTCGGTGCGCTCGGCGTTGCGTTCCGCTTTCTCCGCGGCCAGGGCTTCCTTCGCGCTGATCGGCGCCGGGAGCGCCTCGCCGTTTTTCGCGGCGTCCTTTTCGGCTTTTGCCCTTTCCTTCTGGCGCTCGGCCGCTTTCTGCAGGCGGATCAAATACGCGGCCTGCTGCTTGAAGCACTCCGGCGCCGGGAGCGGATTTTTGCCGTTCGCGTTCTGGATGACCGACGAATGCCCGCCATTGTTGCAGAGGAAAAGGGGCACGAGCTTGCCGCCGCCTTTCTGCCAATGTTCGATCCGGCGCATCCCCATCTTGAGGTTCGTGCAGGCGCGGCAGGGCGGCTCTTCGCCTTTGGGGAGCTTGGCGTTGAGGATCTCCGTGACGTCGTTGAACGGGCTTTTGCCGCCGTAGGACTGGCCGCGATTGTGGGCGTCGAGATCCGCGGCCGTCGCGATTGGCGGCGTATCGGCGAGCGTCTTTTTCTGAACGAAGTCAACCGCGGCGGCCTCGGCCTCGGCTTTCGACTTCGCGTCGAAACAGGAAACATTCAGGCAGGTGCCGTTGCGCTCGCCGTCGCCTCCGAAAAGATCGGCCATCGCGGCCGTGTTGTGAACGCACGACGCGCACGACGGCTCGGCGTCGAGCGCAAACGGCGCGGACGTGAGCTGGTGTTTGCCCGCGAAGTCCGATCGTTCGACGGCGTCGACATCGACGACCCCGTCGTTGTTGCGCACGCACCAATCCGGGATGCCCTTCAAAATCGCATCCTGCCTGTCCGCCGCGCCGGCGCGGGCCAGGTACATCGCCGCGCCGAGTTCGAGTTTCCCCGCCTCCAACATCTTCCGGGCTTTCGGGGAGAGCTTCGCGAGGTGAAGGCGCTTGGTCACGAACGCGACCGGCCTGCCGATCTTCGAGGCGATCTCGCCGGGCTGGTGGGTTTTGGCCATGAGAAGAATGCCGACGACCTCCTGCAACGGGGTCAGGTCCGCGCGGTGCCCGTTTTCGATCAGCGCGATCGCGGTCAGCGCCTCGGGCGACGCGCCGGCGAGGTCCTCGCGGACGATGCAGGGGATCGTGACGAGCCCGGCCGAACGCGCGGCGTGGTAGCGGCGGCAGCCGACGACGATCTCGAAGGCCGCGGCGTCCTTCTTGCCCTTCCCTTTCGCCTTGCCTTCCACGGGGGGCGCCGGCCGGACGATGAGCGGCTCGAGGATCCCCTGCTCGCGGACGGACATGACGAGTTCGGCGAAGGCGTCCGATTTCGTCGGCACCTCCCCGCGCGGATTCCAGTCCGGAATCGAAACGTCGGCCGGCGCGAGGCTCTCGAAACGGGAAACGATCGCGAGGGCGGGCGCGGCGTGTTGCGGATCGACGGGTTTGTTTTTGGCGGTGGATTTCATGTTGAGGCTCCTGTCGTTGACGTGAAATTTGAATGGACACTCAAAAACGAGGGGTTCACCGCGAAGGCGCGAAGATTTTTCACCGCGAAGACGCGAAGAGCGCAAAGAATGGATGGGGGCATCGTCGCGGGCGTCATTGAAAAAACTCCTCGGCCGCGACGAGGCCGCCGTCGCGCCGGTGCGCGAGCTCCAGGCTGCAGAGCTTTGAGACGGCGTTGTTGAAATTGCCGGAAGTGGGGGCGTAGCCCGTGTGCTCGCCGAGGAATTCCTTCGTCAGCACGGACGGATGATCGGCGATGAGCACTTCGAGGATTCTCTTCGATGCGAGCGGCAGCGTATTGGAATTCGTCCAGTATTCGTGAAGCGCCTGGCCGGTTGGCAACGGATCGTAATTCCCAAGCAACGCCAGGCCGATATCGGTAATCCCGATCGGATCGATCCCTTCGATCGCGCCGAGCTTCCGGAGCTGCGAAAGCGCGTTGTTGAAGTTTCCGGATTTGTGCCGGTAGCCGGTCAGGATGCCGATCTGCGCCTTGCTCCGCCCCCGTGGATGGTACTGCGCGAGAGCGGTCAGGATCGCACGTCCGGCCTTGGACAGCGTCGCGTCTTCGACAAACACGTCCGTCTCGATATCCTTGCGGCCGATCCTTGACGCTCGCGGCTTCGGTGCCGGCGATTTGTTCACCACAACGATCGACGCTTGCGGCGTTTTCGCCTCGGCGACCTTCGTGGAGATTCGTTCGACGCTCGCGATCGCGGGCTGTACGCGATTCTCCCAAACGTCGGCGATGTCGCGACGGAAATTCGATATCGTCTGCTCGGCGTTTTCGAGAAGGAAGCGATCGTCGTCGGTCAGAACGGGGACTTCGACAACGCGGGATTCCGACAACGCGCGCTTCGACCTCAGATCCGCGTTTTCCTTTTCGAGTTTGCGAATTGTCGCACGCAGCTTTTTAGGATCGTCGGCCTCGGCAAGCGCGATTTCCGCGCTTAACGCCTCGCGCAGTACCGCGAGGTCGATCGCGCCCAAGCCCTTTGGCGCGACCTCGCTTTTGAGTGTGGGCGTCGCGGACCCGTCGAAGGTGTCGCGCGGCAGGATCGTGACCGGGCCGAAGTATTCGAGCCAGGCGGGCGACCAGCAATAGAAACGCCCGGGCTTTAAGGCCGGAAGTTTGTCGGTCGCGTCCTCCGCGCCCTTCTCGACGATCCACGATTTGATCGCTTTGCGTTCGTGCGGCCCTGAGCATTTGCCGACGAACAGGCACTCGACCTGATTGAGAACCTCCTTGTTCACCGACTGGGGGCGCTGGCTGATGAGGACGCTGCCGAGCCCATAATTTCGGCCCAGGCGCACGATATCTTCCATCGCGCCGACCATCGTTTCCTCGCCCTTGCTCATTTGCGGGGCGAACAGTTGCGCCTCTTCGAAAACGATGAGCGAGGGCTGCCGGATTTTCTTCGCCGCGTGGAACAGTTCCTCCATCGCGGCCGTCACGAACCTCTTGCGTTCGGCTTTTCGGAATTCGGAAAGGTCGATGACGGCGCTCGACCGCTTTTCGATAAGCGTTCGTGCGATCGTGCGCGCGCCGTGCTCGTTGATCGGAATATCCGCGTGCGCCCCGCCAATCACGGGAATGGACAGGCCACTCGCTTTCCCGTCCGCCGCCAGTCTCAGCGACCACCACACGCCCACGGGATCGAAGATGAGGCAGGGCGTCCCGGCGCGATGAACCTCCTCGACGAGCTTCATCGCGAGGTAGGATTTCCCGGCGCCCTTCTGCCCGATGACCCCGAAGGTCTGCGTCCCGGCCGAATCGGCGGGCAACGCGACCTCGTGGCAAATGGACAGTTTGCGAATCGTCATCGGCCAATCCCGCCTTGGCCGATATGGCATGGCATACCGGCGGGCGCGTGCCGCCGTTCCACGCGGCGTGCGCCGCGTCCGTGCCCCGAAATCTGACAGATTTTGTCTTTCGTTTTTCTAAAGTAGTGACGCGGCGCGTTGTCGCGACGCCGCGAAGCAATGGTCCGCCGCCGCACGGCGAGCGGCCACGCGCGCGAAAACATCAGAAAGGGCCGCGCGAGCCAGAGGTATAGGACGTGCGCGATCACGAACGCGCCTTCACATACTGCGTGCCGAACACGACGCAACCGAGTTCGCCCGTCAGCGTCACGCGATCGCTGTAATCGTCGCTGTTCTCATCCGTCGCCTCCTGCTTCTCGTAGACGGCACTTCCCGCGCGCACGCGATTGATGCGCCAGAAGCCGCCGCCGACGCCGTAGGTGATCGACAACACCGTGCCGTCGCCGAAGGCGAGATATCTCGGCTCCGCATTGTCGTCACAGCTTCCGTAGTGGTTGAATTCTTCGTTGATGTCGCCTTCGACCTCGATCAGATCATCCGACGCTCCGCGAATCGTTACTGCCTGCATGCCGTGCTCCTTTGCTTTTTTCTTCCCGTTCTTTGCGCCTTCGCGGTGAGACCCTTCGCTGCGCTCAGGGTGACAAGCTCCCTTCGCGCCTTTGCGGTGAAAACCCTGTCATTCGCTCTCCCACACCGAGAGCCACGTATTCCGCTCGTCGTTGCCCACCTTCTTCACGCAGTTCTCGATCCCCCAGCGGTCGCCGACGATGACGCACGTCTTCCGGCTGCGGGTGACCGCCGTGTAGAGAAGGTTCCGGTGGTGCATGAAGCTGTGGGACTTGTGCGTGACGACGACGACGCACGGGAACTCCGAGCCCTGGGTTTGGTGGATCGTCAGCGCGTAGGCCAGGTCGATGTTCGATACGTCGCCCGCGGACTTGGAAATCGTCACCTCGCCGGCGCCGTCAAAATTAACGATCAGGTCGCCGTTCCCCTCGACGGTGACGACGTAGCCGATCGTCCCGTTCATGACGCCCAGGTCGTAGTCGTTTTTGCGCTGGATGACCTTGTCGCCGGCAAGGAACGCGGGGCGCTTTCCCTTCGTCGCCGGCACATCCCGGCCGAAAACCTTGTGCTGCACGATCCGCTGCAGGGCGAGGTTCAGTTCCGTCACGGAAAGCGCGCCGCCGCGTCGGGGCGTCAAGAGCTGCACCTCGCGGACCAGGTCAAAGCCCAGGCGATCCGCGAGGATCGAGCGGTAGAACTCGAAAAGGAAATTTTCGATGGCGTCCGCGGCCTGGAGATTGTTGACGACGTACCACGGCTTCACACCGCTCTCGTCGGGCGTCTCGCTCGTGCGCGCGACGTAGCCCTGCAAGATCGCGGTGGAGTTGCGCTTGAGCTCCCCCGCCTGGCGGACCACCTGCGAAAGCGTGGTGACCGGGCAGAGATTCCGGCGGATGATGTCGCGAAGGACGTTGCCGGGCCCGACGGGCGGGAGCTGGTTGTGATCGCCGACCAGGATGACGGCGACCTTTTCGATGTCGAGCGCCGAGAAAAGCGCGTGGGCGAGCATGACATCGACCATGCTCATTTCGTCAATGACCAGAATGTCGAAATCATCGAGCTTGTTGTCCGCGCCGTGGGCGAATCCCTTCCCGTCGTAGCCGAGCAGGCGGTGGATCGTGGAGGCCTCCCGCCCGGTCGATTCGGTCATGCGGCGCGCGGCCTTCCCCGTGGGGGCACAGAGCGTGACGGAAAGATCGTAGGACTCGAATAGCTCGACGATCGTCCGGACCGTGAACGTCTTTCCCGATCCCGCCGCGCCCACGATCGCGGAGACGCGGTTGCGAAGGACGGCCAGGACCGCCTGCCTTTGCCCGTCGTTCAGCTCCGCCCCGACCTCGCGATCGAGGATCCGCTTTTCGGCGCCGAGCATGGAAAGGGCGTGGGGGTTGTCGGCGAGCAGCCCTCGCCGCTCGATGCCGTCTTCGATCTCCCGTCCGGCGGACAGGAAGCGCCCGACGGCAAGCTCCGCCTCCCGGACGGACGGAAGGGCCACGAGGAAGCGCCCCGCGCCCGGGTGCATCACGAGCGCGCCGATCCGGACCAGCTCGTCGATTTCCGCCTCGATGATGTCCTTTGCGTCCGGACGATCCAGGATGAGCAGCTTGTTCGCCGCGTCGATCAGTTCGCGAAGCTCGATCCAGGTGTGCCCGGCGTCGAGCGCATCCATCACGCACCAGACGACGCCCGCGCGGACGCGGGAGGTGTGGTCCTTCGGGAATCCGGAGCGGCGGGCGATCTCGTCCACGCGCTTGAAGCCGTAGCCGTCAAGCTCCCGAACCAGGATGAAGGGATTGTTCTTCACGATGGAGACGGCGTCCGAGCCGTATTTCGCGAGCAGCGTCTCGACCTGCCGGTGCGTGAGGCCAAACGCCGAAAGCTGCGTGGAGGCGTTGTTGAACGCGCGGCGCGCCTCCCACACCTCCTGGATCTTCAGCGCGTCGGCAAGCCGGATACCGGCGATTTGCGCGATGTGCTCCGGCCGCTCGACGATCGTCCGTTCAAAATCCTCGCCGCAGGCCTCGGCGATCTTCCGGGCGCGAACGGGGCCGATGAATTTGAAGTCGGGATTGTTCGCGAGGTAGGAGGCGAGGCCCTCGCCGGAAAGCGAAAGATTGCGGATCGCGGTTTCGGCCTCGAACTGCATCCCGTATTTCGGGTGCGTCTTCCATGCACCGGTGAGAACCAGATGCTCGCCCGGGCCGACGTGGAATTTCGCGGAAAAAGAAATCGTCTCTTTTTGTTCGGTCTCGAATCGCCCCGCGCAAAACTCCGGGGTCTCGAAAAAAAGGCGGACGACGCGGCCGCGGATGGTCGGGGGCCTTTGGGCCGCGTCGTCCGGAATCAGGGGGGGTGTCGCGAGGGCTTCGGGGGTCATGCGTTTTCACCGCGAAGACGCGAAGAATTTTCACCGCAAAGGCGCGAAGGGTGCGCCAAGGGGTTATGAGAAAAGGCGTTCACGCGCCGGCCTCGTTTGCGGCGACTTCGCGTTCCTTGGCGTCTTCGCGGTAAAAATCTTCCGTGCCGGCATCGTCCGGCCTGTTCACCGCATGGGGCTCACCGTTCACGGCGGGGACGATCGGATCGGCGCCTTCCGCATCGCCCTGCCCCGTGGCCGGATCGCCGCCTTTTTCGGCGTCACCCTGGGCGTTCGCCTTGATGGCCTCGGCCAGCGCCTCGCGCACGTCCGCGCCGGGGGCCGGCTGCATCGCCTCGTCGAAACCGAGCGCCTTCCAGGAGCGCCGCTTCACGGTGATGCCGTCAGTGGTGACGATCTTTTCCTCGTCGGCCTCGGCAACCTGGATCATCTGCCCGGCCTCGAGGATTTTTTCGCCTTTCGCCGAAATATCCTTGAGAGCCGTGAGGATCATGTTCGGCGCCGGATTGATGACGACCTTCTTGTCGACGACGATCGGATGGGCGTGGGGCTCGCCGGGCGCACCCTCCACGGGGGCGGTGTCGGCGCTTTCGTCTTCCTCGGCGTCGGCGAACAGGCCGCGCTGCGTGCCGAAGACGATGACCGTCTGCCCGGCCAGGTCGCAGAGATTCATCATCGTGTAACGCCCGCCGGCGACCTCCACGGTCATGCTCGCGGGCTTACCCGGCTTGATGGCGATGTTCCCGACCGCGCCTTCGACGGCGATGTGGCGATCACGGATGCCGTCGACCGCGCGGCCGATTTCTTTGCCGACGTTTTCGCAGAGAGCGTCCATGACCGCGCCGGGCAGATTGCCAAGCGCGGCCTCGTGCGACTCGTCGTAGGTCTTCCCGACGGCGGCTTTGACCGCGACCTCAATCTCGACGTTCGACAGATGCGGAATGCTGCTCATGACGATGCTCCTTGGGTTGCGCGGCGAGATCCTTCGCTTCGCTCAGGATGACAAGCCTTTGTGTCGTTGGATTCGGCGGCGGGCACGGAAGGGGAAGCCTTCGTGTCCTTTGCGCCTTCGCGGTGAACCTCTTCCGCGCCTTCGCGGTAAAGACGTTCGGCGGCTCGGAACAGATACGATTTCGTGAAGCGGATGCCGTGCTGGCGGTCGCCGCAGAAATGGACGGGGACTCCAAAGCCGATCTCGATGGCGAGGCCGGCTTCGAAAACGGAAAAGGAATTGACCCCAGAGCGGTAGGCCCCGGAGGTCATCTCCGGCAAGGACGCTTCCACGACGATGCAGGCAAAGCGCATCTTCGAAAGCCGCGCGATCTCCTTGTGGAAGCGCTCGCGCTCGCGGATGACGCTTCGCACGTAATCCTCAAGCGTCTTGCGTTCGACGGCGATCGCATCCTCGAAACCGGCGACGGAATAGTCCCCGGCGGGAAGCGTCGCGCGCAGGGACATGCCGTCAAAGCCGTAGGGCTGCTGCTCGCGGGAGTCGACGACGATGGTGAAATTCGGGGGCGTCATTTTTCACCGCAAAGGCGCGAAGAAACGCGACGAGGATTGAGGATTGAGAGCCGTCGCAACGGCCTCACCGCCCCGCTCCAAACGGGCGAGACCCTTCGCTTCGCTCAGGGTGACAACTTCCTCCGTGTCCTTGGTGTTCTCCGTGGTGAATGCGCCTTTGCGATGGCAATCCGCATTCCGCATTCCCCATTCGCAATTCCTTTTCATTCCCCGTCCGCCTCGTTGATCGCGCGGGCGACCTTCTCGAACAGGACCATGTGCCCCTCGCGGCGCTCGTGGACGATCGGGCCCAGGTGCGCGTAGTCCATCGGGTGGATGATGCGGTAGGCGTGCTCGCCCGCCGTCACGCGGCCGATGTTGGCGACGTGAATCTCGTTGATGGGTTTGCTGTTGACGAAAACCTTGAAGATCAGCATGCCCCGCCTCGTTTTTTCACCGCGGAGGCGCGAAGCCTGGGAACGCCGAACACCAGTTCGGCCATGCGACCGCGCGCTGTCGCTTGCGGCTCTGACACTTTGCGCCTTCGCGGTGAATTTTTTATTTGAACTGGTTCATCGCCGCGGACATCTCGGCGTCGCTCGCGTTCGCGCCGAATCCGAAATCCGTCCCGCCGCCGGCCGCGCCCTCCGGCAGGGCGCACTTCCCGTTGATGTAGACGTTCGTGTACCCGTCCTTGGTCTTGACCTGGACGTCGAGCCCCAGGCCGACCATCTCCTCGAGGTGCTCGCCGAGCGCGCTGAGCTTCGGCACGTTCACCCCCATCGTGTGGAGGTCCTGCTTGAGAAACCGGACGTTGTCCTCGCTTCCGATGACGGAGTTGCGGAAGATCTTCCGGCCGGCGTGCGTCGGGCCGGCGACGAGAAGCTGGAGCGCAAGCATCGGCTTTCTCGTTTCCTTGGTGCGCTTCAATTCAGCGCGCTCGACGCGGACCTGATACTTCCCGTCGGGCACCTCGCCGCGCTCCTCCACGGGGGCGGTTTCGTACGCCTCGTCGAAGTCGGCGAGGTCGGCGCCGATGTCGGTCGTCGCTTCGTGTTCGTTGGTCGCCATGTGTTTTGCCTTTCCTTGTTGTCGTTGTTGTCAGGCGCTGGCCGCGGCCCCGCCCTCTGCGGGGTTCGGCGTTTCGGTTTTGGCTTCGGGCTTGTTCGCGGCTTTGGGATCGGAGTTCGCGGGGGACGAGGCTTTCGCCGGGGCGCCTTGACGGGCGGCGGACGCAGGCACGGCGCCGTCCTTCAAGGGAGCGTTGGCCCCGCCCCCCGCATTCGGAGATCCGACGGCCACATCGAAGGCCGCCTTGAAATCCTTGAAGTTCATCGGGATGACCGGGGGGAGCTTGCCGGTCCGGTCGCCCGCCTCGTGCCCGCGCGCGGGCTTGGTGAGGATCGCGCGGCGCTCCTGTTTCTCGCCGTCGATCTCGACGGCGATCTGCGTGCAGTAAAGGATCATATCGACGAGTCCCATCGCAACGCGGCGCGCGGATTCCGGCAGCGTCGAGACCGTCTTCGTGTGCGAGCCGGTCGGCGTCTCCACGTCCGTCTGCTTGGAGTGCGAAACGAGGATGAGGCCGTACGGCAGCCGGGAAAGCGCCGTGAGGACGCGATGAAACTCGTTGTTCACGAGCGCGTAACCCTTGCCGAAGCCGGGGATGTCGCCGACGTGTTTGACCTTGTTCTCCGCGCAGACCGCGTCCGCGCACATGCGGTAGAGATTGTCGATCGTGTCGATGACGACGGTGCGGAAGTCGTGCTTCCCCTCGGCCAGCTCGGCGCACGCGGCCTTGAACCTCGCCCAGGAGTCGATCTGCGTCTGGAAGACCTCGACGTGCGCGAGCCCTTCTTCGGTCGCCAGGAACAGCGCCTTGGGAAACTCGGAGGCGAGCGTGGATTTGCCGATCTTCGGCGGGCCGTAGATCATGATCGTCGTGTCGGAAAGATCGGTTTTTCGCGGCGTCTTTTGCGTTGGTAAAAGGCTCATCCGTTTGTCTCCTTGTCGTCGCCCGCGCCGAGCTCCTCGTGCGGCGGGCGGATTTCGAACTGGTTTTCGATGACGATGGGGTTTTCGTTCGAGGAACAGATCGCCCAGAACGGGCACGGCTTGTTGTAGAGAAAGCAGAAGGCGGTGTTCTGGTAGAACGCGCCCGCGCGGCGCGCGTGGAGGATCTGCTGCGTCAGCTCCCAGATCTCCGCGGTGAGAAGGCGAATGCGGTCCGGCGAGAGGTAGAGCTTCTCTCGATGGAAGGCCTCGGGCTTCGCGTACCACTCGTCAAGGCGCGCCTCGAACTCCTCGTCGCTCTCGGGCGTCTTGCGCGTCGCCGTGGATTTGCCCGATTTGTTTTTCGCCGCGAGATCGTGGTACCGCGCCTGGTATTCCTCCTCCGTTTCGCCGGCGCGCTGCTCGATCCGCGTCTTGGCGATGACGTTGTAGAGGATCCCGGCGATGGGCACGCCAAGCGCCTCGGTCGCGTAGTGCGCGTAAAGCGCGATCTGGAAATCGGTCCAGAGCTTTTCGATGTAGCCGCCGTCGATCGTCGCGGCGGTCTTGTGCTCCAGGATGTACCAGCCGTCGGCAAGCTTCACGATCCCGTCGATCTTTCCGCGCATCTTGAAGGTCCGGGACTTCGCCCCCGTGGCCGGGTTGACGATCTCCGCGACGAAGACCTTCTCAAGCTCGCCGACGGTAAATTCCTCGGCCGGATATCGCCGCGCGTAATTGCGGATGATCGCGCGCGCGAGATGCCAGCGGGATTTTTCTTTCGGGTCGGCGTGGCAATCCGGATGCTTTTCGTCGATCGCATCCAGGGCGTATCCGATGTCGCGGTCGCGGTGCCAGGCCTCGAGCGCGGCGTGAACCGCGTCGCCGAGAACCAGGGCGCGGTCGCGGGCCAGCGGCGCGAGGTGTCGCTCGTAGCGCAGCTCGAATTTCTTCCGGCAGTTCCGGAAGGTCGAAAGCGCCGAATAGGTGAGCGTGTCCTTCCCGTCCACGGGGGCGGGGCGCGCGGGCGGCGAGGCCGCGGCGTTGCCCTCGAAGGCGCGCTGCAGTTCGTCGGGAAAGCTGATCCCCTCGCCTTCGGCTTTCGCGGTCTCGCGGAAGATGGAGTCGGTCATGATTTTTTACCGCAAAGCATGCCCTGAGTGCAGCCGAAGGGGCGCAAAGGGCGCGAAGGACGCGAAGGAGATTGGTTTTTCATTCGTCGTCTCCGGTTTCCCTTTCGTTAGTGTCCTCGTCCTGATCCGCCCTCTCGTCTTCGATCGCCTCGCGCATCGCCCATTCGCTCCCGGAGAGACCGTCCATGTACGCGACGGGCCTGCCGCAGACCTCGCACGAGCTTGCGCCGGCGCGGTTGGGGTGGTCGTTGATGCAGGCGAAATGGCTCATCAACGACGCTCCGCGTCGCGAGAAAATAGAAAACAGGAAAGAGAAAAGAGGATCGCCACACGCCTCCGTGTTCTCCGTACTCTCCGTGGTGAAAAATTCGTTCTCATCACACGCCCTTCGCGCGCGTGGCGACGAGCATCCAGATGGACGACACCGCGAGGACGAACGCCCCGGCCGCGACCGTCTTGACGTCGGCCTTCATCACGCCGGAGACGGCGCCCAAAAGGCCCGCGCCGGCGATGACCGCGCACACCCACCACGAGGCTTTCGTCGGCGGATTGAGGAGGGGAGTGGGCCGCGTCATTGGCGGACGATCACGGCGAGGTTTTCGAGAAGGCCGGCCGCGCCCATCATCAGGTCGTCCGCGCCCTTGCCCGGATCCACGACGAAGCCGCCGACGCCGGTCAGCATCTGCGCCGCTCCCAGAAGGCCCGCCTTGGTCTTCCGGTCGGTGACGTTGTCGCCGATGGCGTCGATGACGCCCGCGACGCCGTCGATCACCTGGCCCATCTCGGCATTGGAGAGCTTGCCGTCGGAAAGCGCGGTGCGGATATCGCCCACGGTCTTGAAAAACTCGGTCAGGACTTGGGGATTCAAAACGGGATCGGGCATGGGTTAGGCCTTTCGAGGTTGGGTGCGGCGGAAATGCCGCTTCGCGTCGCGAGAAAATAGAAACGAGGAAAGAGAAAAGAGGATCACCACGTTCCTCCGTGTCCTCGGTGCTCACCGTGGTGAAATTTCCTTCGCGTTCCTTCGCGCCGGCGCCTGCCCTGAGCGAAGTCGAAGGGCGGTAAGACCCGCCGTTCCCGGCGTCGCTCCCGCCACGTGAAAGCCTTGTCGAGAAGGAAATAGATCGCGATCGGCCAGGCGATCGCCGCCGACACGACGAGCATCATCGAATACGGAAACTGGCAGACGGGGCCGTTCATGCGGCCTCCCCGTCCGGCGCGCGCCGCTCTGCGCTTGCCCGCGCGGGCTTTCGCGTTTCGACAAGAAGCAGGCCGAGGGAAGATTCCGCGAGCAGGAAGGCGACCGCGAACAGGAAGCGCCCGAATTCGGTCAGCGCGTTCCAGTTAAGCGCCAGAACGAGCAGGAAAACGGCGAGCGCCGCCCAGAACAGGTTGCGGGCGATCTCCCACAGGTCGGAGCGCGGCGCGCTGTTTGTCGCCGGATCGCCCGCGTTCGCCGCGCGCAGGCGCGCCTCCCGGTTGATCGTGACGCGCTCAGCCACGGGCGCCGTCCTTGTCCTTCGCGCCTTTCGCATCGGCGATGTGCAAGACGCCCGCGCGCGCGAGCATGGCGCGGCGAAAGGTCTCGATGGCGGCGATCGCCTGAAGGGCCTCCGTGTCGAACGCCTTGGCCTCCTCGGGGGTGATTC
Source organism: bacterium (assembly GCA_019912885.1). NCBI lineage: Bacteria > bacterium. The sequence goes on along the minus strand of JAIOHV010000006.1, from coordinate 118,436 downwards.
CGACGCCGCCCTTGCCCCGCGCGGAGACGGCGCGGCCGTAGGTCTCGATGACCTCCCCGAACTCGCGGACGGAGGCGGACAGGTGCTCGACAAGCTCCTCGGGGCCGGCGTCGATCCCGCGCAGGTCAAGGAGCGCGCAGCCGTTTTCCGCGGCGACGATGCCAAGCGTGGAAAGATCGCCCGTCGCGCGGAGGATCGCGCGCCAGGTGTCCACGCCGAGCTTCGCGTTTTCCACGTCCGGGTTCAGCTCATTGTAGAGCGTGGAAACGCCCTTGCCCGCCCGGTCGGCGATCTGCGCCATGGAAAGCGCGGGGTGCGTGTGGATGGCGTCCTGCAGCGTCTGGTAGAACGCGCGCCGGTCCTCGTGGGGAAATGCGCCCGCGTAAGAATCCGAGAGCGTTTTTCTGATTTTCCTGTCGTGCGTCACGGGTTACTCCTGCGGAATGAAATTTTCATTGGCCCACCGCGCGCGAGCTTTTGGCCTCGCCGCCGTAGACGGGAAATCGTTCAAAAAAGGCGTCCAGGTCGCGCACGTCGATGAGGATCCGCCCCTTCCCGCGCCGGCCCCGCGTGAAGCGTTCGGGGTCGAATTCCTTTGCCGTCCGCCGGTGGCGCAGCTCCCCGCGCTCGATCGCTCCGTAGACCTCGGACTTGCCGACGCCGAGGTAGTGCGCGGCCTGCTCGACCGTGTAGCCCCGCTTGGGGATCGCGACGGGACGGCGGGCGGCCATCAGGCGCTCCTCGCATGGTCGTCGCTTCCGTCATGCGACACATCACCGCTCTGCTCTGTCTCGGGCCAAAAAAAATCGCGCGGAACGTCGAACACGCGGACAAGGGCGTCGACCACGTCCAGGCGCGGCACGGTCTTGCCGGATTCGATATCGGCGTACGTGGGGCGGGAGATGCGGCAGCCCGCGTGGGACAGGCCGTGGAGCACGTCCTCCATGGACATCTCGCGCTCCTCGCGCAGCCGCGCCAGATTTTCAAAATCGAAGGGGTTGGTTTCGGGCATGGGCCGATCTAAGCACAGCATTGCTTTGCCTGTCAAGAAGTTTTTTGATTCTTTCTCAAAAAAGGTTTCCCGCGCCCGCCCCCCGTGGTAGGAAATGTCTTCCATGTCACCGGAATCCCGGCCAAAAACGCTCGCGCAATTTGCCGTTTACGCAAGGGAGAGGCTCGGCCTTACGCAGACCGAAATGGCAAAAGCCATGGACGTTCATTACGGGACGATCTCCCGCGCCGAACGCGAAGACGCGCCCGGGCCGTCGCTTGAGCTGGTGCGCAAGATGGCCGAGGCGATAAAAGAAGACCCGGATTATTGGGAGCTGGTTTACGAATACGAGGCCCTGGAGGAAGGCCGCGCGAAGCAGGTCATCGGCAAGGAACTGGGGCATCTGCAAAAATCGGCCGGGGCCGCGAAAGCCCCGCCCGCGCGCGAGCAGTCCCGCTACCCGGAGGTCGAGGCCTACATCGCCGAGCGCAGGCGGCATCTTCAGGCCGACGAGGTCGCGTTTCTTCGCAACCTGCTTTTTCAGGCCAAGAAGATCACGCCGTTTCTGCTGGATTCCTTTCTGGCGACGTACCGGATGGGGAAAAACCTGTGAAGCCTGAGGCTCACCGCGAAGACGCAGCGGCGCATTCACCACGGAGAACACCAAGGACACGGAGGGGGCTGTCACCCTGAACGAAGCGAAGGGTCTCGCCCCGGCCTCCGCGTCTCCGCGTGAGACAGGGCACCGACTCAAGTCGAGATGCGAAATGAAGGAAAGTACGGGAGGGGAAAACATGCCGCGCGTGACGGCCCGCGTCGTCGAGGAGATCGCCAACAACCTGGTCCGCGAGCACGGGACAGAGAACCCGAACAAGCTCGCCGACCGCCTGGGCCTTGTCGTCCGATTTCGCCGCGACAACAACCGGCAGTTCGGCGGGGCGCTCGTCGACACCGGCAAGGGGACGGAGATCCACGTCAACGCGAAATCCAGCCGCGAGCGCCGGCAGTTTGTCATCGCGCACGAGATCCTGGAGCACCTGGTCCGCCTGCGGGGCTTCACCGTCACGCACGAGGACGAAAAGCTCTTTGACCGCGGCGCGGCGGCCCTTCTCATCCCGCGCCCGAAATTCCAGCGCCTGGTCCGCGCCGGCGCCGACCTCTTCGAACTCAAAAAAGCCTTTCCCGAGGCAAGCCATGAGGCCCTGGCCCGCCGCCTGCTCCACTTCCGCGACGACCTCGTCATCACCGTCGTCGACAACGGCCGGGTGAAATGGCGGATGGGGCCCAAGCAGTCCGACCGCTCGGACCTCGCCCTGACCAACGCCGAATACCTCGCCCTCGGCCGCGCCTACCTGGGGGAGTCCAAAGTCACCGTCGCCCGCGCGGGAAAGGCGGTGGAGGCGTACCGGATACCGCCGGCTGGGGCGGCGGAGGTGTTGCGGATTGTGCTTATAACAACGGAGCAGTAAGAATATGAACGAACTTTTAAACGCGATTAATTATGCAATTGCTCAAGACGCATATTTCGCTGCACTATTTACAGCACTCTCTGTTCCTGATATTTGCGGCGCGATTGAATCCGTAGACGGACAGGCAACCGGAATGAAATATCAAGACTGGTTTGACCGATATGTCGCGTCTAAATACGCAGGGTGGGGAGGAGAAATTTTTCTTACCGGCTTCGACTGTTATTATTTTCGCTGCTCGCTGCTCCACCAGGGCCTGACAAATCACCGGAAAAGCCGGCACAGGATTGTTTTTGTCGAACCGCCGGATGCGATACACAATAATATTATTCACGCATCCAGTGCCCCTGTACTTCAATTAAGGATAGATATATTTTGCGGCGATATAGTTGACGCTGCGCGCACTTGGCTTCCAACCGTACAAAATGTGCCGCACGCCCAAATTAATCTTGCAAATTCAATTCAGCGTTACCCGATGGGGAACTGGGGCATCAACGGCATGCCCTTAATCGGTTAGTCGGGAATATAATGGACCGCAGCATTATCCGCCTCGCCGCTAATGCTCGCCCGGGCAAAAAGCAGTGGATTCTCGTCGTTGGCGCCGGCGTATCCAAAGACGCCGGTATTCACACCGCGTGGGATCTGATGATGGAAATTGCCGCCAAACTGTACGTCCTAAAGGGCCGAACCGGCCGGCCGGATCCCGATATGCTTGAGGCGTGGTTTTTGGGGAGCGAATATGCCGAAAAATCTTTTTCCGAATTGACGTCGGAGATTTATTCGACGGATGCACAACGCCGAAGTTTTCTCGACGACTACATCGGCGGCAAACCGGCAGGCGAAGCCCATCAATTGATTGCCGAACTCGCGCGACGCGGCATTTTACGAGCGATTGTTACGACCAATTTCGATTGCTGCATCGAGAACGCGTTGCACGCAAAGAATCTGAAACCGCAAGTCATCGTTTCGGACGCGGACGTCGAAGGGTGCGAGCCGCTGGAGCACTGTTATCGCGTTCGTATATACAAACCGCACGGATCACTCGATCGGGGTGATTTGCTCAGGGTAACACCGGCAGAACTCGCGGCCCTCCCCAAAAAAATGACGGCGGAGTTGCGACGACGCTTTAGCGAGCACGGCGTAATCGTCCTTGGCTACGCGGGCCTTGATAAGGGACTTCAGTCGATCATAGAGAGACGCAAGACGAATCACTTTCCGCTCTGCTGGATCGACCCAAATGCCCCAATTCCGAGCGTCGACGAATATCTCACTCGCACCAATTCTGATTGTGTCACGGGTATCGGAGCCGCCGACTTTCTGCGTTCGTTTTTGGACGCGGCTGATCGCTTGGATGCACTTGCCGGGACGCTTGAGGGACAGCCGTCCGTCGCCGAATTGCGCGATTCAACAATGAAACTGTTGGGCTCTCAAAACCACGCAGCAATCGCCGCAAAATACACGAATTATATGAAAGGAGTTGCTGGCGCGCTCGAAAAGACGCGCCCCGACTTTTCGAAATACGAATATGAGGATGATGCGATTGTTGCGCAAATCGAATCAGCCGAGGAAATCGTGGCGTCTTTTATCGAAGCGATCATCGAAGCCGTCGAGTTCGGAATTCCGCAAGTCAATGACGCGATATATGAGGGATTTGGTTACATTCTGCCATTGTGCGATCTGCCAAAGAGTTTTCCAGGAGGAAGATTCTCAGACACCGACTTCGACGGATTCCGGTTTGCTGCGTGGGAAATGTTTGTTGCATTCATTGCGGCTTTAATTCGATTCGAGCGATGGGAAGAATTAAATCGCTTGCTATCTCGTCAAATTTTTTCCGACGATAGACGCCCCGACCCGTATAAGCATTTTACGGAATTTCGATCTTACCTTCGTTCGCTCGACGACCTTCGCAATTCAAGATTGACTGGAAAGCGTCAGGTCTCCGTAGCTGCAGATACGATAAATTATCGATACATAAGCGGCCGCTTGGCACGATTACTTTCATTTGATGATTTCATGGAGGCAGAATTTTTTCTATTTGCGCGATCGGCCATGAACGAAGGTCGATTGTGGTACCCAATGACGCTCATTTATTTAAAACAGTCGCCAATTTTATTGCGCCGCGCCGCGAGTTACGCTTTTTTTAAGAAGCTGCTTCTTGCAATCGGAGCGTCAAGCGCTGATGAATTTAAAAAGAAGTATACCGAGGCTATCGGCAAACTCGAACGACTCAATTTTCGATACTTATTCGATTATGTTAAACTTGATGAGCTTGGCTCCTTGCCATAGCTACCATGCCCATCCGTCCCCACGCCCATCCCCGCACCGGCCTGAAGGGCTACATCGTCGACGTCTCCCGCGTCATCGACGGGCGGCTCGTCCGAAGGCACAAGGTCGTTTACGGCTCGATGCGGCAGGCAAAAGACGTCGAGCACAAATTGCAAGGTGAACTCGCCGAGCGGCTTGCCGGCCACGGGCGGGCGATCACCTTCGCGACGCTTGTCGAGGCGTACCGGAAGCACGCGGCCGAATCCAAGGCGAGTTTTGAAAAGGCCGAGAGCTGGATCCTCGATCGCTTCGAGGAGCGGTGGGGGCGCCGGGTCGTCGCGGACATCGATTACGACGACATCGAAAAATACCGGCGCGCGCGCAAGGACGAAAAGACAAAACACGGGAAGAAAATCGCGCCGGCAACGGTGAACCGGGAGATCACGGTCCTGTCCGCGGTGTTCACCTACGGCGTCAAAAGCGGGCGCGTCCGCCCTCCGCACAACCCCTGCAAATACGTGGACCGCCTGCCCGAGGCGTCGCCCGTTCACCGGGAGATCACCGACGAGCAGCTCGTCAAACTTTGCCGCGGCCGCGCCGACCACGTGAAGCGCGCGATGCTCATCGCCCGCTTCACCGGGCTTCGGCACAGCCACGTCCTCGCCCTTGACTGGAGCCAGATCACGGACGACGGGATGATCTACCCGACCGCGACGCAGGCGGCCTCCCGCAAGGCGGTCGGCCGCATTCCCATCCGCGAGGGACTCCTTGAGGTTTTCGGCCCGCGCAAGGCGTCCGGCCGCGTCATCACCTACAAGGCCGGCAAGAAAATCAGGCCGGTGCCCGTCGATTCGATCCGGAAGGCGATCCAGCGCGCCTCGAAAAAAGCCGGCATCCCCTTTCGCCTCCACGATCTGCGCGCTTCCTTCCACATGGAGCTGCTTCGCGCGGGCGTCGATGACCAATACCGCCGCGTCGTTCTCGGCTGGGGGAAGGACCTGGCCTTCGCCTCCACGGTGGAGCAGCGCTACGCCCGCATCACCGACGCCGACCTCAAAGCCGCCCTCTCGGTCCTCCCATCCTGCAAACCTATTGTCAACGCGATTATGCAGTCACATTAGTCATTGATTTAACGACATATTTTCTACGCATCTCGATCCTTGGTAAGGAGGTGGTCGGTGGTTCGATTCCACTCGGCGGCTTCCCCCCAAATATCCATGCTCCCCGCGTCGCGACGCCCGTTTTGGCGCCCCCCTGCCATTTGCGCCTGCGCGTTCCCTACCCCTACGCGTCGTAATTAAAGAATATTTCGAAGTGACCGATAATACAGAAGTAGTGCGACGGTTCCTGCCGGCGCGTTATCCGTAACAAATAGACGCCACCGAACGAGCCGAGCCGTCCAGGCGTCTTGGCGATCGGCAAGCGCGAGGGCGCGCTCGGGGCGGACACAATTATCGGGTGTGGGGACGATCATGATCGGCAAATCAAGGCTTTCGACGCCCGAAAAAAAACCGGCCGGGCGCATGTCCATCCGCTGGCGGCTCCTCATCACCCTCGGCGTCCTTATCGTTTTGGGCACGAGCGTTGTCGCCACGGCGACCGTCGGCATCATCCTCAACGGGGCCAAGATCGGGACAAGCGAGTGGTTCACGGCGTCGAAAAATTCGCTTGACGCGGTCGTGCACGAGGAGATCGAGGAGTTTCACGAACATTCCTATGCGATGGCGATGGACCCGGATTTCGTGAGCGCCGTCGAGACCGGCGACCTTGAGGGAGCGCTCGACAGCATTCGACGCAAGGCCTTTTTTCTGTCGCCCGACAACATTTGGGTGATTCTGCCGGCGGCAAACCAGCCGGCGCTGACCAATCAACCCGATTGCGAAAACCCGTCTCAGTTGCGCCGCGAACTGCGTTTGTATGACCGCGGCTTTTTTCATTGCGGCGATTCGCTGTTCCTCGGTGCGTCGGCCCGAAGCGATCAGGGATCGATCATCGTGATCGGGCTTATCGTCGGCGACGCCTTCGCCGATGACATGTCGCGGATCACCAACACCGAAATCGCGATCTACGATGGCGGACGCCTCGTCGCGACAAGCGCGAAAAACATCGCGGGCGAGCGCGTCGAACCCGGCTTTCCGGCGGAATTTCTTGCGCGCGGCCTCGGCTCTCCGGAACGAATCTTTCACCGCCTGACGATCCGCATCCCGGATTATGGCGGCTATCTGGAGTCCCACGGGGCCTGGGAGCGCGGCGAATCCGGATTTTCGGGCTTCGCCATGATCGACAATCTCGATTCCGAACATCCGGAAACGGGCGCGAAGATCGCCTTCGCGATTCCGTCGGTCTTCATGGAGATCGGCGCGTGGTATTCCGCCGCGACGATCGTCGGTGTCGCCTTTATCACGGCGATCTTCGTTTTTGTGGCGACGTTAAGGAATATCCGCAAGGTGACGCGGCCGATCGTGGAACTGTCGCGGGCGGCGGACGCGGTCGCGGGCGGGCGCACGGATGTCGAGGTTCCGGTCAACGGCGCAAGCGAGATCGCCCTTCTTGCGGAATCCTTCAATTCGATGGTTCGCCGGCTCGCCGACTCCCGCGCCCAGCTCGTCCAGGCCGACAAGCTCGCGGCGATCGGTCAGCTCGCGGGGGGCGTCGCCCATGAGATCAACAATCCCCTGGCCGTCATTTTCGGCTTCGCCCAGGTTCTCGATCGCCGCATCGCGGCGAGCGACCCGCTTCGCATGCCCGTGGACTCCATCCTGCGGGAAGCCGAGCGATGCCGGAATCTCGTCCAGGAACTCGTCACGTTTTCGCGCACGGCGAAAAAGACGCGCGATCGCATCGACGTGAACGAGATCATCGAGCGGTCGCTGATCCTTCTGGAAACCCGCGCCAAATCGCAGCACGTGGCGATAAACCGGGAATTTGGCGCCGACCTGCCACACGTCGACGCCAACCGGACGCAGTTCGAGCAGATTCTCGTCAACCTCGGAACCAACGCGTTTGACGCCATGCCGAACGGCGGGATTCTGATCTTGCGGACGCTCGCGGACGATTCCGGCGCGGTAGTCGTCGAGGTTTCCGACACCGGGACGGGTATCGAGTCCGACGTCGTGCGTCACGTCTTCGATCCCTTTTTCACGACCAAGGAAGTCGGCAAGGGCACCGGCCTTGGCCTTTCCCTCGTTTACGAAATCGTGCAGCAACACGGCGGGCGTATCGACCTCGATACCGAGATCGGACGGGGCACGACATTCCGAATTTCCTTGCCGGGCGCACCGGCACCCGCCATCCAGGGGAGCGCCGCATGACGGCAAGGCGCATCCTGATCGCGGACGACGAAGCCGGTATCCGGGAGCTGTATCGTATCGTCCTTTCGCCGTTGGGGTACGAGATCGTCGCGGTGCACGACGGGCTTGCGGCTCTCGAAGCGCTTCGACGGCAGCCGTTTGACCTTGTCGTCCTCGACATGCAGATGCCGCGCATGGATGGACGCGAGACGTTGAAGAACGTTCTCGAGATGCGCACCGATCAGAAAATCATCATCGTCAGCGGCGGATTGTGCCCGGAACAACGGGCGCAGGCGCCGGCCGGGATTTCCGACATCATCTACCTCACCAAGCCGTTCGTCCTTGGCGATCTCCGCAAACTTGTCGCCGACGCCCTGGCGACATCCCCCGAAAAGCGAGCGACCGCATGAATACGACAGCCAGCGTTCTTGTCATTGACGACGAACCCGGAATCCGCGACCTGCTCGCCTTCGAGTTGACGCAGGAAAACTTCGAGGTCGAAACCGCGGAGAGCGGCTATGCCGCCGTCGAGGCCGTCAAGCGCCGGAAGTTCGACCTGGCCATCACCGATCTGAAGATGCACGGGATGGACGGCGTCGCTACCGTGGAGGCGTTGCGCAAGATCGACCCCGATCTCGAGATCATCGTCGCGACGGGATTCGCCACGGTCGAAACGGCCGTCGCGTGCATGAAACGCGGCGCTTACGACTACATCCAGAAGCCGTTCAACCTGGACGAGCTGAAAACGCTGCTCGAACGCGCGATGGAAAAAAGCCATCTGCAAGGCGTCGTCGCGCTGTACGAGGCCAGCCGCGCCATTCTCGATACGCTCGACACCGGCGAACTGGTCTCGATCGTCATCCGGCTCGCGGTTTCGGTTCTGAAGGCCGATGTGGCCTGGCTTGTGCCGGGCGACGCGGACGCCGTGCCGCGAACCATTCATTTCGGAAGCGAGGTCCCGGAAATCTCCGGCGCCGCTCTCGCCGCGCTCAACCACCTGGCCGCCGACTCGTCCGCGCCGCTGCGCGTGACGACGACCGGCGTCGCCGACCTGGATTTCGGCGAAATCGGTTCGGGCTCGCCTACCCCCTTGTCAGCCGCGATCAACGGATCGGATCGCTCGTTGTCGTGCGCCGCGCGAGCCAACCGGATTTTCTCGCGTCCGAACTGCAACGCGGGACCGTTTTCGCCAATCAGATCGCGCTCGCCTTCGACAACGCGCGCCTGTACGAGGAGCTCTCCGAGAAGGTCGATGAGCTGGTGCGTACGCAGGATCGGCTTGTCCGCGCGGAAAAGGCCGGCGTGGCGAGCCGGCTGGCCGGGTATGTCGCGCACGAAATCAACAACCCGCTGCTTGTCGTGATGGGCAACATCAGCGCCATCCGCGACTACAGCTCGAAGATCGGAGGCTTGTGGCTCGCCGCCAAGAGCGCCGCGGAATACCTTCGCGCCCTGCCGGTGCCAGACGCGGGCGGCGTCGCGGATGCGCTCGTGCCCCCCACGGAACACAAAGACATCGACCGGCTCATCCACGACGTCGCCGGCATGGTGGACGACATCATGGAAGGCGTCCGCCGGATCGGCGACCTCGTCAAGGGATTTTCGCGCCTGGCTCAGTCTGAAGCGCCAAGGAACGTCGGCGAGATCGAACTGGCGCCGTTCGTCGCCGGGTGCGTCAACGCCCTTGGCGGCCAAGGCGTCCGGAATGTCGTCACGTCGATCCCGGCCGGCCTGTTTGTCCGGTTCTCCCCCGACGATCTGCGCGCGTCCGTTTGCGCGCTGCTGCTTTATCTCTCCAAAATGAAGGATTCGGCGGACCGGCGATCGCGCCTTTCGGTCAGCGCCGAGGCCGACGACAAGCGCGTGCGGCTGAGCGCGGTGAATCCCGACGCGGCGGCGACGTCCGACGAGTTGCCGCATCTGTTCGATCCGCGCCTCGAGGTAGCCCGGAAGAACAGCGGCGACATGGTGCGTCTGGATTTGTCGCTGGCGATCGCGTACCAACTTCTGACGCGAGGCGGCGCGACAATATCGACGCAAGTCGCGGAAAGCGGCGGGGTCGAGTTTCGGATCGAATTTCCGGGCGCGAAACCGGCGGGGGTCTGAGGGCGATCAAGCCCTGCGGCCGCCGAATTCCTTGAGAAAGACGTTCTCCAGCCGGTCCTTGTGCGTTTCTTCCTCGCGCACCATGCGCCGGAAGAACTCCTGGAGCGGCGTGTCGCGAAAGACATCGAGATAGCGGGCGTAGTAGCGAATCGCGCGATCCTCGTGGCCGATCGCGTACGCCACGACCTCGCGCGCGGTGGAATTTTCCGTCAACTCATCGACCTCCGGCACGCGCGGCACCGGCCCGGTGCGCGGTTTGACGGCGCGCTTCCCCAGGCGTTCGAGCTTGCCGTCGGCCAGCGTCATCTCGAGCATCTTCACGTGCCCTTCTTCCTCGCGCGCCAGCATGCGCGCCATGCGATTGGCCGCGTCGTCGGCGAATCGGCCCTCCCATCCGCGATAAAGGGCGAACGAAATGCGCTCGCGGTTGATCGACTTTTTTATCATCGCGGGCAAATCGAAGATCTCGGCCACGCCGTCTCCTAGAGCGCGTCGTCCGGTAACGACCGGAGCGCGTTGATGTCGTTCAGGATGATCGATCGGCCTTTCGTTTCGATGAGGCCGTCCTTGGTCATGCGCGAGAGGATGCGGATGGTTGTCTCCACGGTGCTGCCGACCATCTCGGAGATGTCCTGCCTTGTCAGCGCGAACGGAATCCGCACGCGGTTGGCGCCGTCGGCGCGGCCAGCGCGGTCGCCCAGCTTGAGAAGCAGGTGCACGATGCGACGCTCCACGCGCTCCACCGCGAGGTTCTGGATGACCTCCTGCGCCTCGCGAATCTGACGCGCGAACTCGAGGATGATCTCGTAGGTGACATCGGTCCGGCGCTTCACCATGTCGAGGTATTCCGCGCGCGGGATCTTCAGGATGGTCGCGGCGGTCATCGCCTTGGCGGAGCTGGAATACGGCCGGCCGTCAAACACCGCCACGTCACCGAGCGTCTCGCCGGCGTCGACGATGCGCAGGATCGTGTCCTTGCCCGAGCGCGATTGCTTGAAGAGCTTGACCTTGCCCTTGATGACGACGACGACGTGCGTCGGCGGATCTCCCTCCCAAAAGATCGCCGCGCCCTTCGCGAAACTCTCTTCCACCGCTAGCGCCTGGATGCGGGCCAGCTCGTCGAGGTCGAACCCCGAAAAAATGAACACGTTTTTCAGAATTTCGAGGTGTTCCACGTGCGCGCCGCCGCCTTTCGGCGCGTTCGGAAATAGCACAATCGAAGGCCGGGTGTAAACGAATTCCCGATCGAATTGTCGATTGTCGGGCTTAGCGGGCGCCGGCGTCGAATGCCGCGAGATACACCGGCACGTTGACGAATCCGCGGACCAGGTGATTGTCGTCCCGCGTGCGGAGCACAAGCTGCGTGCTCGTTCCGCCGTCCAGGTTGAGCGCGTCGACGCACCCGAAGCCACCCTGCCCGATCGGAAGGGCCAGCAGGTGCGAGAGGTCGCCAAGCGTGATGCCGGAAATCACGGTGTCGGTCGCGACGAAAAGGATATGCCCCGCCCCGTCGCGGCCGACGGCGGATCGCCGCGTGACGCGGTCCGCGTTGCGGAAATCCATTTGCGGCGCGCCGTTGCGAACGAGCCACGGCCCGGACTGCACCGCCTCGGTCACGCCGTGCTCGCGAAAGTTGTCGCGATGCGCGAGGTGGGGGACGCCGCCGCGCACGAAAAAAACGCCTTCGTCGTCGCTCGCGGGGGCGAATCCGGAGATCGTTTTGCCCGCCGCGATCACCAGCCCCACGGCCTTGCGATCCTTGGCGAAGAACGGGCCGTTGATCATCGCGACGGCGCGGGCCGACTCGACCAGCTCCTCGATCGGCGCGTCGTCGATGCGCGCCTTGTCCGGCGCGACGACGCCAAAGCGGATTTTTTTCGGATGAAAACGCACCGCGTAAATACTCAGCGGATAGCGATCTCCCCGGGTGACGCGGACGACCCGACGCTCGACGCCCGGCGCGAGCGGCATCCAATACCCCGCGTCGGCGACGGCAAGCACGCCGTCGATGTTCTCGCGGTAGCGGTGCACAAGGTCGTAGCCCCAGGCGAAAACCCGCTCGCGGTGTTGAAGCCAGGCGAACGTGCCCGCGGCGGCGGCGAACACGAAAAGGAGATACCCGGTTCTTCGTACAAATGCCCGCATCACGTCTCGGGTTTCGCGGCTCCGAAGCGATAGAACCGGCTGTCCTGATAACGCCTGAAACCGCGGCGCCAGAAAACGCTCATGACCGCGGTGACCGGGACGGCGATGATCATTCCGGTGATGCCGAGCAGATTGCCCCAGATCAGGATGGCGAAGATCACCGTGACCGGGTGCAAGCCGAGCTTCTCGCCCATGATGCGCGGGGTGACGACGTTGGCCTCCATGAACTGGCCGAACGAAAACACGGCGACGACGAGTGCGGGGTGCAGGACGTCCTTGTATTCCAGGAAAGCGAGGAGGAGCGCCGGCCCGATGCCGAGGATCATCCCGAGATAGGGAACGAAGCTGATCAGCCCCGCGAAAAGGCCGATGACAAAACCAAGCGGTATACCCGCGACAAACTGCAAGCCGACCGCGTAAACGAAGGCCAGAAACAGGCACACGAGGAACTGCCCGCGCATGAAATTCGAGATGACGGTGTCGATCTCGCCGGCGATATCAAGGACGGGCCCTCGCCGGTGCTCCGGCACAAGCCCGACCGCGCCGATTTTCAGGTGATCGAAATCTCGCAGCAGGTAAAACCACGCGACGGGCACGACGATGACGCTGAGGATCGCGGTGATGAAGCCCGCGACGCCGGTGAACGCGCCGCCGATCCATGCCGCGATCTGCCCGGGCGCCTCGCGAAGGACGTTGCCGATCAGCGCTTCGTGACCCGTGAGGCGCTCGCGCCACTCGTCAAGGCTCTGCGGAATCGGCCCGGACATGAACCGCTGCAACACAGGCTGCGCCCAGAGCTGAATGTCCTCGACGTATCGCGGAACGTTCATCGCGAACTGCTGCACGCTTGAGATCATGTACGGCACGATCCACGCGAGCACCGCGACAAGGCTCAAAACCACGATGAGCGCGATATAGATCGTCGACATCGTGCGCGAGATTTTTCCGCGCTGCAGCTTGTCGGCCATCGGGTCAAAGAGATAGGCGAGCACGACGGCAATGACGAACAGCTTGACGATCGGCCATAGCAGATGAACGACCCAGCCGGCGGCGCCGAGAGCCAAAAGAAAGACGACAAGCTTAATCCAGCGGTTCGCCCAAATCTCCGCGAGAAAACCGAGCGCGGAACGCGAAGGAATGCCGGTCATTTTTCGGCCGGCTCGGGCGCGACCGGGCGCGGCAGCATGCGGATCGTGACGAGGGTCGGTTCCGTCGCCGCGAAGACCTCGCGCTTTTCGCTCGCGAAATCGTCATGCTCAAGACGCAACACGTGCGCGCCGGGCGCCAGCATGAGGCCGCGGCCGGCGAAACGCTCGACGCGGCCCATGTAATCGCCGTCAAGCCACACCCTGGCGGACGCGGGCTCCACGTCGAGCAACAGCTTGCCATAGGCCGGCCGAGGCGGCGCTGAAAACGGCATCGCGCAGCCGGCCGCGAAGATCGAAAGGAAAATCAGCGGAAGGAATCGTCGCATCAGGGGTCCATTTCAGTAATTCACGCGAAATGTCAATCGACCGTCCTCGGTCTCCCGCTTTTTCAGCGAAAGCCCCGCGAATTTCACGTCCTTGAAGGCGCGTTCGAGCTCCGCGGACGCCCCTTCGTGGTCGATCACGAAACGCACGACGCCGCCCGTGGCCACGGCGGACATGCGCGCGTCCTTGACGATCGCGATCGACCGGATTCCTTCGCGCAGGCGAACGATATCCGCGAAATCGCGCACGCCGGTGAAGACCACGGTGGTCGTGCCGGCCGATAGCGGCGCAAGCAGGTTTTTCTTGCCGATGACCGGGGCCAGGCCCTCGAATATCTCCGCCGCGGCCTCGCGCGCGGCTTCGTCGCACGGCGCTTCGGGCTTCAGGCGATAGGCCAGCTTGTGCAGCACCTCGCGCGCGCGCAGATCGACGAAAAACAGCGTCACGTCACGCGGACAATTATCCGTCGGGTGGCGAAAATCGCCCGAACCGATCAGAAGGAAACGCACGCCAAGAACGTCCCGCTTTTCGGCGGCGGCGTCGAAATCGCCGCGCAGCGCCGTTCGGAGGGTTTCGTCGGCGAGAAAATCCTTGCCGATCTCGCCCGATGCGATGTCGAACCCCGCGAGCGCCAGGCGCTCGGCAAGCTCGTTTTCGAGAAACGAAAAGCGCTCCCGCTCCTTGTTTTTTTCCGCCTCGATCGCAACCAGCGCGCGCCGCTCGCCGGAATCCGCCGTGGCCGGGGCGCCAAGCTCGCCCACCACGCGGCGCAGGCGATCCACGTCGAATCGCGCCTCGATGCCGATTTCGTAAAATTCGTCGTCGTGCTCGTCCTTGATCGTCTCATACGAAACGATATAGGGCGCGGGCCGGCGCAACAGGCTCTTCTCGACGAGCCTTCGTTTTTTCTCGTATTCGATGCCGGGCACCGAGCCTGCGATCGCGACATCGAGCGCGTTGCGCATCGCGAGGCGTAGGGCCTCGGCGCGCGCGGCGGGCAGGTTCCGGTGCTCGATTTTCGCTCGCCCCAGCCCCGGATGGATCGCGATGCCGCCCGCGAACGCCGTCGCGCAAATGAAGGCGATGGCCGTGAATATTCCGGCGGCGGCGGCGGTCATTTTCATCGGCGGTACTCCGCGAGCCGGCCGGCCAGATGCGCCGGCACCCACGCCTCGATGCGCACCCGCCCTTCGCCGTAGGTCTCGTTGACGACGGCGCCCGCGCGATGCACCTCCCCAAGCAGGCCCTTTTCCGAAATCGGGAGGTCGAAGGTCACCAGGCTGCGGTTTCTCCGTGCGCGGCGGGCGATCTGATGGCGAAGCGCATCGAGGCCCTCGCCCGTTCGCGCCGACACCATCACCGCGGACGAAAGCGTGCGTGTCAAGCGCGTCAGAGACGCACCGCCGATGAGATCGATCTTGTTGAGCACGTGGATGACGTCCTTGTCCCCCGCGTCGAGCTCGCGAAGCACGCCGTTGACGGCCTCGATGTGATCGTCCGCGAACGGGTGGGACGCGTCGATGACGTGGATGAGAAAATCCGCGGTCGTCACCTCCTCGAGCGTCGCGTGAAAGGCCTCGACGAGCTGATGCGGGAGCTTGCGGATGAAACCGACCGTATCCGAGAGCAGCACGCGAGGGCCCTCGTCGATGTGCAACTCGCGCACCGTCGGGTCGAGCGTGGCGAACAGCGCGCCCGCGGCAAACGCCTCGGCGCCCGTCAGCGCGTTGAACAGCGTCGTCTTGCCCGCGTTCGTGTAACCGACAAGGCTCGCCGAATCGTACGGCACGCGCCGGCGCGACTTGCGATGCAGATCGCGCGTGCGGCGAACCTTCTCGAGGCGCTGCTTGGCGTGCGCGATGTGCGCGAGGATGCGGCGGCGGTCGGTTTCGAGCTCGGTTTCGCCAGGGCCGCGCGTTCCGATGCCCGCGCCCTGGCGCGACAGATGCGTCCACATGCCGCGCAATCGCGGCAGCAGATATTCAAGCTGCGCCAGCTCCACCTGCAACTTGCCCTCGGTCGTGCGCGCGCGCATGGCGAAG
Source organism: bacterium (assembly GCA_019912885.1). NCBI lineage: Bacteria > bacterium. The sequence continues at coordinate 102,659 of JAIOHV010000006.1, read as the reverse complement.
ATATCGAGGATCAGCCCCGTGCGGTCCATGACCATGCGGCCGAGCTTTTCCTCGAGATTGCGTTGCTGGGACGGGGAAAGCTCGTCGTCAAAGACCACGAAGTCCGCCCCGGCCGCCTCGGCGTCCGCGGCGATCTGCTCGACCTTGCCGCGCCCGATGAAGGTCGCGGGCACAACGCGGCGCAGCTCGCACATGACGCGGTCGGCCACCTCGCCGCCCGCCGAACGCACGAGTTCGGCCAATTCGTCGAGATGCTCGTCGGCGACGAACGCGGGAACGCCCTGCCGCCGCGAACCGACGAGCAGGGCGCTTTTGACGCGGCCATCGGCGGGGCCGCTCGATTCGACTTTGCGATCACTCGCTATGGGAGGGCCCCTTCGGCGCGCGATCGGACCGTGGATCCGGGCGGTCGCCGCGATCGTACGAGCTCTGGCTTGCGCCTTCGCCGAAGATCTGCGCCATCTTGCTTCCGGCCGGGACGTTCACGTTGGTGATCGCGTGCTTGTAAATGAGGTGGAATTTGTCGCCGTCGAGCACAACGCAATAGTTGTCGAAGCTCTTGATCGTGCCATGGATTTTCTGGCCGTCGGTCAGCTCCATGGTGATCTTGATGCGCTCCCGGCGGGCCTGGTTGAGAAACTGGTCCTGGACGTTGATTCGAGGTCTCATGATTTCAATGCCTCCTTTATCCGCAATTCATCAGCAGATTACGAAAAGTCCACCGCGTCGCTTCCCAGAAGATCCTGGAGCCGGTGAACGATTTCATCCGTCGGCGAGACGTGGAATTGGGACGGAAGCCGCATGACCGCGATGCCGACGCCGGGCACCCGGCAGTGGACGAGCGGCCGGCATTTGCCGCGCTCGGCCGCGGACAAAATGTTCCGCAGAATCGACGCGGAACCTTCGGTCATGCCGTTTTCCGGAAGGCGGATGTGCATCTCCGCGCCCCGCAAACGATCCGCCTCGGCGAGCGGCCATGCCTCGTCGATATACAGCTTGGGCCCCTTTTCCGTGGAGTCCGCCCGCCCCTTCACGAGGATCGGATCGTTCCCCCGTATCAACGCCTCGTGCCGAGCGAACGGCTCGGCGTAAACGACCGCTTCCATCGAACCGGTCAAATCTTCAATGTCCAGGACCGCCATGCGGCCACGAGCGGTGTCGTGCACCTTTCGGATCGACGCGACGATGCCCATGGTCGCGTCCTGCCGGCCCGTAATCTCTCGCAAATCCGCGCAGGTATGCGACGCGTACTTCCTAATCATCTTGGCATACTGCTGAAGCGGGTGTCCAGTAAGGAAAAAACCCAATGCTTCCTTTTCGTTCTCCAGGCGCTCCTTGTCTGTCCACGCGGCAACCTCCGGCAGCACGCGGTCGCCGGCGGCCTCGGAGGGGCTCGTCGATGGACCGAACAACGTCGCCTGCCCGGTCTGTTTTTCGCGCAGGATGCGGTTGACGCGATCGAACGCCACGTCAACGCCGGCGAACAGGCGCGCGCGGTCCGGCAGCAGTGAATCGAAACAGCCCGCGCGGATCAGGCTTTGGACCGCGCCCTTGTTGATGTGCTGGTGCTCGGTTTCCTCGAGCATGTGCAAAAGGCCGCGGAAGCCGCCCACGCGCTCACGCGCCGCGATGATCGCGTCCACCGTCGCGACGCCGACACCCTTGATCGCCGCGAGGCCGAACCGGATATTGCCGTTCTCGACGTAGAAATCGCGTTTCGAACGATTGATATCGGGCGGCAGGATCTCGAAGTCCATCTCGCGCGCCTCGGCGACATCGGGCAGCAGCTTGTCGGTGGACGACGAATCCACCGTCATGAGCGCCGCGAAAAACTCGATCGGATAGTTGGCCTTGAGGTACGCGGTCTGGTACGCGACGACGGCGTACGCCGCGGAGTGGCTCTTGTTGAAACCGTAGTCCGCGAATTTTTCCAGATGATCCCAAATTTGTTTTGCCGTTTCGCCGGAAATGTTCCGCGCCCTGGCGCCTTCCAGGAATTTCCCGCGAAACGTCTCCATGTCCTTCGCGCTTTTCTTGCTCATCGCGCGACGCATCAGGTCGGACTCGCCGAGCGACAACCCGCCCACGGCCGTGGCGACCTGCATCACCTGCTCCTGATAGACCATGATGCCGTAAGTCTCCTTCAGGATCGGCTCCAGGATCGGCAGCGCGTAGTGCGGTTCCTTGCGGCCGTTGGCGCAGTCGATGTACTCGGGGATGAGACCCATCGGCCCCGGCCGGTAGAGTGCGATGAGAGCCATGATCCCGTGGATCGACTTGGGCTTGAGCCGGCGCAACAGGTCGCGCATCGGCGGCGAAAAAAGCTGAAAGACGCCCGTCGTCTGACCCGTGCCAAGCAATTCAAAGGTCCTGGTGTCGTCGATCGGAATCGTTTCCGGGTCGATTTTCACGCCGTGCGTCGCCTCGATCAGCTTCACGGCCTTGTCGATGATCGTCAGCGTGATCAGGCCCAGAAAGTCGAACTTGATAAGCCCGATTTCCTCCACGCCCCGCTTGTCCCACTGCGTGATGATTCGGCCGTCCTTGTCGCGCGTGAGCGGCACCAGATCGAACAGCGGCTCCGGCGCGATGACGACGCCCGCCGCGTGCTTGCCGATGTGGCGCGAGAGCCCCTCGAGCGAGCGCGCCACGTCCCAAAGCTCGCGCGCCCAGGCGTTGTTCTCGAGGTAGTCGCGCAGGTCGGGATTGCGTTCGAGCGCGTTGGTAAGATCGACGTCGAGATCGCCGGGGATCATCTTGGCCACGCGGTCCACGTCCGCGAGCGGGAAGCCGAGCGCGCGGCCGATATCGCGCACGACGGCCTTGGCCTTCATCGTCGCGTACGAGCCGATCTGGCTGACGTTATCGACGCCGTATTTGCCGGTGACGTATTCGATGACGCGGTCGCGTTTCTCACCGCAGAAATCGCAATCGATGTCCGGGTTGTCCCGGCGCTCGGGGTTCATGAAGCGCTCGAACAACAAGCCGTAACGCAGCGGATCGATGTCCGTGATGCCGAGCGCGTAGCACACAAGGCTGCCCGCCGCGCTGCCGCGTCCCGGCCCCACGGGGATTCCCTCGCGCCGGGCCCAGTTCATGAAGTCCTGCACGATGAGCAGGTAGCCCGCGAAGCCTCGCCCGCTGATGAGTTCGATTTCCTCCGCGAGCCGATCTTCGTATAGGCGCGGCGCCATCTCCGGTGCGGGACCCGCGATCGACAGGCGCCGCTCGAGTCCGCCGCGAGACATCTGCGCGAGCGTGCTTTCGAGAGTCTCGCCGCGTGCGACGTCGAAGCCCGGAAAGAGAAACTTACCGAACTCGATTTCGAGGTTGCAGCGCTCCGCGATCTCCGAGGTGCTCTTGATCGCTTGCGGCCGGTCGTAAAACAGGTCGGCCATCTCGCGCGTGCTTCGCAGGTAAAATGCGTCCGATCCGTAGCGTTTGCGTTTTTGCTCGTGGACGGTCTTTTTGGTGTCGACGCAAAGAAGGATGTCGTGCGGCACCGCGTCGGCTTGCGTCAGATAGTGGCAATCGTTCGTGGCGACAAGCGGCAGATTCATGCGCGAGGCCATCTTGACGATCGCCTCGTTGACGAGCTTCTGGTCCTCGATACCGTTTTCCTGAATCTCCAGGTAGTAGCGCCCCTTGAAAACGCTCGCGTACCAGTCGGCGATCTTCTCCGCTTCGTCGATGCGATGATCGAGGATGGCGCTCGCCACCTCGCCCGAGAGGCACGCCGACGAGACGATGAGGCCTTCGTTATAACGCTCGAGCAACTCGTGATCGACGCGCGGCCGGTAGTAGAAACCCTCCAGATGCGCACCGTTCACAAGGCGGATGAGGTTTTTGAAACCGATCTCGTTTTCAGCGAGCAGCACGAGATGGTGGTTGTGCTTCTGGCCGCCCGTGCGATCGCGGCGCGAGCCCGGCGTGACGTAGATTTCGCAGCCGAGGATCGGTTTGACGCCGTGTTTTTTTGCCGTCTTGTAAAACTGCAGCGCGCTGCAAAGGTTGCCGTGCTCGGTAACGGCCACGGCCCGCTGCCCGTGCGCCTTGACGGCCTCCATGAGGTCGGGGATGCGGTTCATCGCATCCAGGAAGGAAAAGTGCGTGTGGAGATGCAGATGCGTGAAGTCGTTCATGTCCGCGTGGATTCCATTGTCAAAACCCGCCGCCGCGTCCGGCGCGGCGCGGCGGGCGTCATTCCCATTCGATCGTGGCCGGGGGCTTGCTGGAGATGTCGTACACGACGCGGTTGACGCCGCGCACTTCGTTGATGATGCGGCTTGAGATCCGCGCCAGCAGATCGTACGGCAGATGCACCCAATCCGCCGTCATGCCGTCGCGCGAATGCACGGCGCGCAGCGCGACGGTGTTGTCGTAGCTGCGCTCGTCGCCCATCACGCCGACGCTGCGCACCGGCAACAAGACGGCAAACGCCTGCCAGATGCGGTCGTACCAGCCGGCGGCGCGAATCTCCTCGATGAAAACCGCGTCCGCGTCCTGCAGGATGCGGATACGTTCGGCGGTGATCTCGCCGGGAATCCGAACCGCCAGGCCCGGACCGGGGAACGGGTGCCGGCCGATCAATTCCTCGGGCACCTCCATCTCGCGGCCGACCGCGCGAACCTCATCCTTGAACAGCTCACGAAGCGGTTCGACCAGGGTCAGGTTGAGCGTATCCGGAAGCCCGCCGACGTTATGATGGCTCTTGATCGTCGCCGACGGCCCCTTGAAGCTTACCGATTCGATGACGTCGGGATAGAGCGTTCCCTGCGCGAGAAACGCAGCGCCCTCGATCTTGCTCGCCTCGTCGGTGAACACGTCGACAAAAACGCGGCCGATCGTCTTGCGCTTGGTTTCCGGATCCGTGACGCCCGCGAGCGCGCCAAGGAAGCGATCCGACGCGTCGACATACACGACGTTCAGGTGAAGATTTTCGCGATACGCCGCGAGAACCTGCTGGGCCTCGTTTTTGCGCAGCAACCCGTTGTTGACGAAGATCGCCACGAGGCGATCACCGATCGCGCGATCCAGCAACACGCCCGTGACGGTCGAATCGACGCCGCCGGACAGTCCGAGAACCACGCGCCCCTCGCCCACTTGTTCGCGGATACCCGCCACGGTGGATTCGATGAAATTCGCGGCGGTCCAGTTTTCGCCGCAGCCGCAGATCTTGTGCACGAAGTTGCCGAGGATCTCCGCGCCACGCGGCGTGTGCACCACCTCCGGATGAAACTGCACGCCCCAGATGCGCCGCGCCGCGTCGCGCACCGCCGCGTACGGCGAGTTCTTCGAGCGCGCCACGACCTCGAATCCGGCGGGCAGCGCGTCCACGCGGTCGCCGTGGCTCATCCAGACCGGCTCCGGCTCGCTTGTGGAGAACCCGGCGAACAAGTCGTCGGTCGCCTCGATTTCAATCTCCGCGAAGCCGTACTCGCGATGCGCGGAACGCGCGACCTTCCCTTCGAAGACATGCGCCACGAGCTGCATGCCGTAGCAGATCCCAAGAATTGGCGCGGGGTATTCGAAGATGCGCGGATCGGCCATCGGCGCGCCCTCGTCGTAGATGCTCGACGGCCCGCCGGACAGGATGATCCCGGACGGCGACAGCTCGCGCACCTTCGCGAAATCAAGCGTGCACGGATGGATTTCGCAATAGACCTTCAACTCGCGCACGCGCCGCGCGATGAGCTGTGTGTACTGCGAACCGAAATCGAGAATGAGGATCGCGTCCCTGGCCTTGAACATCCGTCAGCCCCGCTGGTAGTTCGGGGACTCCTTCGTGATCGTAACGTCGTGGGTGTGGCTTTCGGAAAGGCCCGCGGAGGTGATTTCGACAAAGCGGCTTTTCGTGCGCAGCGTTTCGATGTCGCGGCAGCCGGTGTACCCCATGCCCGCGCGCAGACCACCGACGAGCTGCTCGACGACCGAGGCGATCGGCCCCTTGTACGGCACGCGGCCCTCGACGCCCTCGGGCACGTATTTTTGCAACTCCACCCGCTCCTGGCTGTACCGATCGGCGCTGCCTTCGGCCATCGCGCCGAGAGAGCCCATGCCTCGATAGACCTTGTAGCTGCGCCCCTGGAAGAGAATCACCTCGCCGGGGCTCTCCTCCGTGCCGGCGAACAGCGAACCGATCATCACCGACGACGCGCCCGCCGCGAGCGCCTTGGTGACGTCGCCGGAAAAACGCACGCCTCCGTCGGCGATGACGGGCACGCCGAATTTCGACGCCGCGCGCGAGCACTCGTTGACGGCGGTGATCTGCGGAACGCCGACGCCCGAGACGATGCGCGTCGTGCAGATCGAGCCCGGGCCGATGCCGACCTTCACGCCGTCCGCGCCGGCCTCGCAAAGCTCGTTCGTGCCCTCGACCGTCGCGACGTTGCCGGCGATGACCTGCGTGTCCGGGTAGTTTGCCTTGATCCACTCCACCATGTCGCGCACGCGTTGCGAATGGCCGTGCGCCGTATCGACGCACACCACGTCGATCTCCTTCTCGACAAGCGCGGCGACGCGTTCGCGATCGGCTTCGGTCACGCCCACGGCGCCGCCGCAGCGGTAGCGCCCGTGGTCGTCCTTGCAGGCGTGCGGATATTGTTCGCTCTTTTCGATGTCTTTGATCGTGATGAGGCCGACGAGACGCCGCTCGTCATCGACAACAAGAAGCTTTTCGATGCGGTGCCGGTGCAGGATGCCCTTGGCCTCCTCGAGTGTCGTGCCCGGGGGAACGGTGATCAGGTTTTCCCTGGTCATCAGCTCGCCGACCGTCTTGTTTCGGTCGGTCAGAAAACGCAGGTCACGGTTAGTCAGGATGCCGACGACGCGCCCGCTCTCGACGACCGGCAGTCCGGAGATGCGATAACGCTCCATGATATCGAGCGCTTCGTAGATCCGCTGCGTGGGGCTCATGGTGATCGGGCGCAGGATCATGCCGGACACGGCTTTTTTGACGCGGTCAATTTCAAGCGCCTGCGTTTCGATCGGCAGATTTTTGTGGACAAGGCCGATGCCGCCTTGTTGCGCCATGGCGATCGCCGTCGCGCTTTCGGTCACGGTGTCCATCGCGGCCGACATCAGCGGAATTTTCAGGCGGATCGTCCGCGTCAGGTTCGTGCCGATGTCGGCTTCCTGGGGGTGAAAATCGGCGCGTCCCGGTAACAGAAGGACATCGTCGAAGGTCAGGGCCTTCGTCATGCGTTCGCTCAACATGGAATTTTTCCTGTCCGGCGTTGACTAATTCGGTTCCGCCGGCTGATGGAACAGATGTTTGACCTCGGTCACCTCGCGCGAGACCTTGTCCTTGAATTTCAGTTTTTCCACGCCCGGCATCGGCACGGGCACCTCGTATTCGTACTCGACCTCGACGTTGTTCGCGTGGCGCATGATGTTGAAGGTGCCTTCGCCGCTGGACACGGGGATGTGCAGCATTTCCGCGTGCTTCATCAGATTCTGCCGGATCTCCTGGTCGTTCAGCTCGGACGCCTTGATGAGCTGGCCGTTGATCTCGCGCCGCCATTTCCAGTCGGCCACGTATGACGGCGCAAGGGCGTACGTTGTGTAGATGCCGCCGCCCACGATCAGCAAGAGAAGCGCCGTAACCCAGGTGAAACCTCCACGATCGCCCCATCCGTTCCTTACGCGCATCGCCCCACCTCCTTGCGGTTGGAATCGAAATCCGGCGGCCACATGGCCGCCAAGGCAATACCTTCAAGCAGACTTCCGAGCGCGATCGTGACCTCCGAAAACGCGCCCGCGGCCAGAACCTGCTCGATGATGAGCATACCGGCGACGATCAGATCCTCGCGCCCGCGTTCGAGGCCGCCCCAGCGCGACAGGCGGTCGTCGGCGCGCATCGACACCGCCTCGGCGAAGAGCGCGTCAAGGCGTGCGGCGGAAATGACGTGGCGATGAATCGGCGCCGGATCAAAGCGGTTAAGCGCAAGGTCCATCGCCGCGAGCGTCGTCGCGGTGCCGGCGATGCCGACAAGACGTGGGGGAACCGGCTGTGCGAAAAACGGCGCGATCGCCGCGCGCGCCTCGCGGCGAACCGCGTCGATTTCCGACGCGGTGGGCGGGTCGCCTCGAAGCAGGCGCTCGGTCAGCGCGACGACGCCGACATCGAAGCTGGCGCGCCGGCGAACGCGGTCGTCCACCGCGACAAGTTCGGTCGAAAAACCGCCGATATCGATCATCAGAAAATCGTGGCCGTCGTCGCCGAGGCTGTGGCGGGTTCCCGCGGCGGACAGCGCACCTTCGATCTCGCCCGCGATCACGACGGGCTCGATGCCCGCCTCGACGCGCAGGCGGGCGAGAAATTCGCCGGCGTTTTGCGCGCGCCGGATGACGCCGGTGCATCCGACGCGAATTTCGGCCACGCCAAGCGCCCGGGCCGCGCCGGCAAGCTCGCGCGCGGCGGCCACGGTCCGCTCCACGGAATCCGGCGAAAGGCGCCCGTCGAATTTTCCGGAAAGGCGGGTGATGCGGCGGTCGCGATGGATCGGGCGCACGATGTCCGCATCGATATCGAGGCACAAAACCCGAACGGTGTTCGAGCCGATGTCCATCGCGGCGCGGATCATCTCGGGTGTATACCACCGGCCCGGATTTCGGGCAAGCGCGGACGGCGTTGACACGCGCGAAACGTGTCTATATATAGTGGTCCGAACGCATTCGTACTACCAGATGAAGCATCTGCCTGCCGAGGAGGCTGTCCATGCACAAATCGCTCGCCGCCGCCGCCGCCCTTGTTCTCGTGCTTGCCCTGGCGTCCGGCGCCGGCGCTAAGGATCTGACAAACCGGATCAGCGTCGGCTACAACAACCAGATCAACTTCGGCTATATCGGCGGACCGAACGCCGCGCTCGCCGACGCGTTTTTCACACAACAGGCGATATCGAGCCGCTACTGGATCAACGACCTGCTCGGCGTGGAGCCGATGTTCGGCTACTTCACGGCCAAGAACGACGACGTGGGAGGCTGGGCGCTCCAGATTGCGGCCAAGGTCGTCTACAACCTCATCATGGAAGAGAACATGAACTTCTACGGCGGCGGCGGGCTGGGGATCATCCCCATGAGCATCGACTACGGCCGCAAGGAAGTGGACGAAACCGGCTTTCTGCTGATGGGATTCGCCGGAATGGAGTTCTTTCTCGAGGGTCTGCCGAACCTGGCGTTCGACGTGGAGTTCGGCCTGCAATACATCGACATCGATACCTACGCGCAGATCAGCACGTTCGGCGGCGGGTTTGGCGTGATGGGGATTCGCTACTACTTCTGAACGCCCGGCATCGCGCCGCGCGAAAAGGTCCGTCAGCCGGTCAGCGGAGGCGGGCCTTTTCTGTAGGCGACAAACGAGAGCGTCTCGCCGTGGAAGCGAAACTGGTAGTTTTCCGCGACCCAATTGAACACCTCGGGCGCGCCGAAAATCAGATCCGCGACCGCGTAGTCAAGGACGATGATTCGCGGCGGCCGCATCTCCAGCACCAGCACCGCGCGTTCACCGGGATTCAAATCATTGCGGCACGTCGCCGGTTCGACGCGGCAAACGGCCTGGAGGCGGGACGGATCGTCCACGCGATCGCGAACACCAAGCAGGGCGCGCAACGGATCCATGCGCACGACGTTGTGCGTCTGATGCCGGAAGATCGGCATGTTGTTCCCTGTCATCACGGATTCGCGCTCCGAGACGTTGTCGAGCAACCAGTCCATTTGACGGCGTTGCGTCGCCAGCGATTGACTCGGATGGTGGCGAGTTTTCATGTAGGTCGCTTCGAAAAATCGCTTGACCTCGACGGGATCAAGATTTGTTTCGTGCATGCCCTCGTGGTCGCCATAAAAGCTCATGATGGCGACGCGATGGTGGCGAATCGCCTCGCTTGAAAGACGCGCATGGTAGGTGGCCGCCGCGAGGAACGGCACGAGCGAGAAAAACGCGATCGCGGTCAGGTTTCGCGCCGCCACCCGCCGTCGCAGGTTGAGTCCGTCGAACAGCGGCCCGGCGACCCGGGCAAGGACAAGCGAAAGGACGAGCGCCGGATAGATGAGATCCTGCTCGAATATTTTTCCGCGCACCAGGATAGAGGCGGCGGCACACCATGCCTGCGCGGCGAGAAAAGTATCGGGCGCCGACAGCGGTCGCCGGCCGCGAATGCGCGGATGAATCATGACAAGCGCCAGAAGCGCGACAAGCAGGATTCGCGCGTGCAACGCGAGCGGCAAGAGGATGAAGATGTTGGATCGGTCGGCCTCGTTCAGGTCAAAAACCGTCCACGCGCTGTAGATCATCTCGATCGCCGACGGCGCGTTCCATCCGATAAGCGCCAGGACGAAAAGGCCAAAGGCGGCAAGCGACGATCCGGTGAGAATGGCGAGATCGCGGACGATCGCCGAGGCGCGGCGATCCTCTCGCGGCGCGGCGGCGACAAAGGCCGCAATCCCAATCGCCGGGAAGACGCCGCTTTGTTTCGCGAGCACCGCTCCGGCCAGGCAGAGTCCGGTGAGCGCCAGGTCGCCGGCGCGTCGCCGCTCTGATCCGAATCGGGCGGCGACGGCGAATGCCGCCGCGACGAAAAGCAACACCCAAACATCCGGCCGCACCTGCGCGGTGCGCGCGACCTGAAACTCGAATAGAGAGAACACGGCAAGCGCGAGCGCGGCCCCCGTCACGCCGCGCGCGAGTCGCCGCCCGGCGGAAAAGACCGCCGCCAACGCCAGAAGCACAAGGAGCTGATAGGCCGCGCGCGCGGCGACGATCACGGCGGAGGAGTCGGGCAGCATTTTCAGCAGCATGGCGTTTGCGTAGAACGTCAGCGGCATGCGAACGTCGATCCAGTCGACATACATGCGATCGCCCTGTCCGATCAGCCAGCCGTGGTACAGCGCGTCGATTTCGTCCTCGTTGAGCGGCGCTCCGAAAACGGCATACGCGCGCAACCCCAGCGAAAGGACGATGGCGACGGCGGCGGCAAGGCGTACGATCCGCCCGAAGTCCGACGCGACGAACCGCTCCTCCGTGGCGTTCACGGAAGCCCCGTCAGATCGATGGCAAAGCCGCCGGCTTTCGAACCGGCGAGCAGGCGGTCGCCCGCCGCGTCCAGGTGGATCGCTCGCAGATTCGGGCCGACGGAAAATTGTTTGATGACCTGGAGGCCCGGATCGGTCAGCACGGTAATTTCGCCGGTGTGATAGTTGAACGAATACAGGTAGGGTCGCCGCGGATCGACGACCGCGTTCCAGAGCCCGGGCGACAGCCACCGCTTTTCGACGGGCTCAAGCGTGTCGGGATCGACCGCCATCACGCGGCCAAGGAGCATCGAAGAAAGATAGATCCGGCCGCTCCTCGGGCTGACGGCCGCATCGACGTAACCCGGATCGAAATAGGTGCGCTCGCGCAAAAGCTCGAACGTATCCGCGTCGAAGATCCGCACGCGGCGACCCTTCCATGCCAGCGTCGTCACGAGAAACTCGCCCCCATCCTTGATCGGAAGGGCGACGCCGAACCCCCCGGCGATCGGCGTCTCGAATATCTCCTCGAATCGTCGCGTGTCCACGACATTGCACATCTCGTAATCGCACGCGTAAAGACGCCGGCGCGCATCGTCGTGATGCATGAAGGAGGATTGCATCGGTTCGCCTTCGGCGGTTTTGGAAAGCCGCATTTCCTGCCTTAGTTCGAGCGTCCGCGGATCGAGCGATGACAACATGCCGCCGTTGTCGAGGTAATATTTCCCGTCAAGGAAAAACGCGACATTGGAAGTCTCCGTTCCCAACTCGATGATTTTCTCGATCTTCCCGTTGCGCAGGATGACGATCTCATCGCAGCCCTTGTTGGGCAAGACCGCAAGGCGCCCCGCGTGGTCGAGGTCGACGATCGCCACGATGCTGTAGATCATCCCCTCCATGTCCGGCGCGAAAAGTCGCGTTACCTCCGGTTGGGTTTCGGCGAGGCGCTCGGAAAGGCCCGGACGCAGGCTGAATTTGTAGAGCATGAAGACGGACTGGATGCCGAACAGAAAGACGAAAGCGCCCACGAACCATCGCCGCCAGGAGCCCGGGGGGCGCGCGAAGATCAGAAGCGCCGGCAACGTGACGATCGCCGCCGCGATGTCGCCCAGAAGGTCGATGTCGAACGATCCCGCGGCCAGAAGCGGCACCGCAATCCCGCCGGCCATCCCGGTGACGGCGAGCTGCCGCCGCCCTTTTCCTGCCGATGGCCCGCCGCCGGCCGCCGCGCCGGAGAGGATCGCGAATGCCGCGATGCCCGCGAGCATCCACGGATTGTAGAGTGCGACGTTCGTCATGTAGTAAACGACGCGCAGGAGGATCGACAAAAACAAAAGGGAAAAGACCGCGATAAACGCCGTGCGATACCGCGCAAACCACAGGCCCAGCACGAGAAGAATCGTGCGATCGATGGCGAGCGCGTATCCGTCCCAGTAATAATAAAACGCGATGCCCTGGACGTAGAGGATCCAGATCGCGGCACGGCGCGCGGCGATCCCGGCCGGCGTGGCCGACGGATCGCGGCGGCGTTTGTCCCCGGTCACGCGGCGCGGCGGCTCAGGAGGCGAGCAGCCCTTCCTGCCGGCGCCGGACCTCGGCCAACTCCTTTTCCATCGACTCGAAAACGGACGCCGCGTTCGTATCGCCGGCCTTCGCGGCCTCGGCGAGTTGCGTCACGAGCTTTTGCACGCGCTCGACCGCTTCGAGATCCTCGCGCACCCGGCGGCGCAAGGAGCTCTGCATGGCGTTGAAGCTTTGCGCAAGGCTCTGGAATTCGTCTCCGTCCCGGAGCTTGAGATCGCGCGTCAGATTGCCTTCGCGCACCCAGTTGAGATGGCGATTGAACGCGAAGACGGGGCCGACGATCCGATGCGAAAAGTGAAGCCCGTACCATACGATCGCCAGGATGAGGATCAGGACGACGACCGCGATACCGATGAGCGGCGCCGACGACGCCTGTCCGGCCGGCGCCTGCGAGATGACGCCCTTCGTGGACCAGGACGCATACCCGACGACAAGGAACCCCACGAGCGCGGCGACAAGGAGAACGACCGCCGTGCCGATCATCTTCCCCTGCAATTTCTTGTCGATGAGCAATCCGCGTCGCCTGTTACGGACCTCGGCCATCTCATCCTCCCGGTGGAACGATTCGCGTATCGATCATGAAAACGAGGGTCATCAAAGTCAAGCAACGTGGCGAGATCGACCGTTTCAACTCTCCGCCGTCGCCCCGGCCGCCTCGATCAGCGCCAAAACGACCGCCGGATCAAACGTCAGCCCCGCGAGTTCGCGCATTTGGGCGATCGCCTCGGTGTGTTCCAGCCCCTGCCGGAATGCGCGTTCCGAGGTCATAGCGACAAAGCTGTCGCAAGCGCCGAGGATGCGGGCCTCCACGGAGATCGCATCGCCGGCCAGCCCGCGCGGATAGCCCGAACCGTCGTAGCGCTCGTGGTGCTGAAAAACGATTTCGGCCAGATCCCAGGGCTCGACGATCGGCTCCACGATCCGCGCGCCGATCGCCACGTGCTCGCGGACGATCGCTTCCTCGTTGGGGTCAAGCGGCCCCGGCTTGGTCCAGATTTCCGTCGGTATGGCGATCTTGCCGACATCCATCACGAGCGCGCCCATGCGCAAACGTTCAATGTCGCCTGAGAGCAACTCCATGCGCCGCCCCACGTCCACCGCCAGGCGCGCAACCGTGTCGTAGTGGCCCGCGGTGAAAGGATCCTTGCTTTCGATGGCGCGCACGAGCGTCTGGATCGCGGCCGCGTGCGCGATGCGAAGCTGCGCGACTTCATCGATCCCAAGCTCGGCGAAAGGCGAGCGCAATTCGGCGACGTTGACGGACATGGAAACGCTCCTCGCGGACGTACGATCCGCGCCGTTTCCCTTATTTATCGGCGAATCGCGCTAATCCTGAAGCTGGAAGTCGTGCGGCGCCAGGAGCTGCCCGTCCACGGTCCATTCCTGCCGCCAGGCGCCGGCGCGGTGGAGCGTGTCGAAAACCAGCACCTCGCGCACGGCGACCGGGCTGTCGAGCGTGAAATAGGTCCGGCGAACGGTGGAGCCCGCGGGATCGACAAGCCGCCCCTCGAACGTGTGCCGGCCGGCGACACCGGCGAATTTCGCCCGGCGCCACACGCGGGATCCCGTTTCGAACGCGCTCGTGACTCCCGCTTGTTCCGGTCCGGCCAGACCGCGACCGGCATCCGTCGATACCACCGACGGCGTCCCCTGCGCGTCCGGAAGGTCGGCGCGCAGCTTCTCCGAAAGCGCCGTCGCGCCTGGCTGGTCGCCCAGAAGCCACAAGGCCTGCACCGCGCGCGCGCCACGGACTCGGTCTCCCAGCCGTTCGATCGACAGTTCGCCGAGTTGGCGCCACAGGTCGCGATTGTCCGGATCAACGCGCAGGGCGCGCTCGTACTCGCGGGCCGCGCCCGCGTCATCGCCGCGATCGCGCGCGGTCGTGGCCAGGCTCGCCGCGCGGATCGCCTCGGCCGGGTCGACCGCCGGAACCGCGCCCTCGAAGAGGTCCGCGGGTTCCGCCTTGATGACCGGCGACGCCTCGCGCGCCGACGCCAGGTGCGCCCATGCCGCGTCGACCGCGCCGCGCTCGAATTGAACGCGCGCGAGCCCGATGTGCGCACGGGCTTCGGTGTTGTCTTCCGCGACGGCCATCGCGAAATATTGCTCGGCCAGGTCAAGACGCCCGCCCGCAAGGAATACGCGAGCCTGCGTCACGCAGGCGCCCGCCAGCGCGCTCCGGATCTTGGCATCGACCGGAAGCAGATGGCGCGCCGCGCGCAGCGTGTCGATCGCGGCGTCCGGTCTTTCGTTGCCGAGATAAAGCTGGGCGACGCCCAGGTGCGCCTCGCCGAACGCCGGATTCAGCGTGATCGCGCGCGCGTAAGCATTTTGCGCATCGACGACGCGCGCTTGCGTCGAGAGCGCGGCGCCAAGCCCGGTCAGGGCACGGGCGGACCCCGCGTCGAGCGCGAGCGCCTTGCGAAAATGCTGCTCCGCGAGAATCGGCCGGTTCATGCGAAGGAACGTGACACCGAGGTTGTAGTTCACCTCGAATAGAAAATCGTCGTCGCGCACGCCGGCGCGCAGCGCGTCGCGCCACTGCCGCGCGGCGTTTTCATAATCGCCCGCGTTGAAGGCGTCGATCGCGCGTCGGTGCAGATTGAGCGCCGCGGTGGAGACGTTCGCGAAGGTTTGCCGTTGGCGATCGTCGGACGGCGCGACCGCCTGCCTCACCGGAACGTACGGTTTGCCCGCGCACGCAGCGAAAAAAGCGGCAACGATGGCCACGGCGCACAGGCGCGATGCGTCAGCGCGTTTCATCCCATTCGACCTCATAGGTGACGGCCTCAGGTTCGTCCGGATCGGCAAGAGACGCAAGATATCGGTTGTCGCCGTTTAGCGTGACCTGAAAAAACGCGGTCAGCCGCCGCGAGACGATCGCGTTCGCCTCGTCCTTGGGCAGCAGATCGTCCGCGCATCCCGCATCGTAAAGCGATAGCCATTCCGGTACGAGCAGGCACGCATCCGTCGCCGTGTAATGCTCGGCATTGGCGAGTTCGAGATACGCCTTTTGGGGCGTCGATGCGTTGTCATAAAGATTCACAATGAAGTCGTGCGCGAATCCGACCACGGAATCAAGCTCGCTTTGCAGGACAAAAAGCGGCTTTTCGAAATCGAGCATCAGGTTGATCCAGCCAGGATTCAACGGCGCCGCCGCATCGATGAACTCGTGCGCCATGCCGGAAAGAAACGCCGTCGTACCTCCGTAGCTGTGGCCGCTGATTCCAAACCGCGTCACGTCCACGCGGCCGGCGATTGGAGAAGGAACCTCGCCATTGCGCAGCGCGTCGTAAATCAGACGCACGTCGATTGGCCGGTCGATGAGCGATCCCGCGATGTCCGATGGATTGACAAGGACGACGTCCGGCCCGGGCACGTTTGTAAAGATCGCGTTTCCGTAGTGATCGGGCGCCACGACGACGAAACCGTGGCTCGCAAGGTATTCGCACAGGTGGTAGTTCTGAAATCGAATCGCCGTGAGGCCGTGGCTGAAGAGAATCACCGGAAAACGCGAAGGCGATTCGGCCCACTCGGCATCGCGTCGCGCCGCGGTCGTAACGGCCCAAAGGATATCAAAGTTTTCCTGATACACCGCGTGCAAAACGGCCATGCCCCAACCCGGCATCCCTCCAACCATGTCGGGCATGGTGTTGACACGGCCGCCCCCGCCGTTTGACGGATACCAGACCTCGATCGGCAACGTGCGGTCCATCTTGCCCCACGTTTCGTAGCGCGACGGATCGGTCACAAAGATCGTCGTCACGCCGACGGCGAACGGCCCGAATGCGCCGGGGTCGCTGTAGGGGAGAAGCTCGTCGTCGTCGGCATCATCGTCGGCCGCGTCGTCATCGGCATGATCGTCATCGGCGGGGTTATCGACGTCGCCCGCCGTGTCGTCATCGTTCGACGCGCCATCGTCGTCATCCGCCGCGTCGGGCGCGGCGGGGTCCGTCTCGTCTTCGTCCGCGCCATCGCATGCCAAAAGCGGCGCGATCGCGAAAAACGCAAGCACGAGCACCGTCATCAACGCGCGGGATCGCGCGGCGGTCATTCGTCCACGTCGCGCCACGTTCCGCCCACGTCCTTTCGGAAAAAGCAGGTGCGCCGGCCTGTGTGACACGCCGGGCCGGTCGCCCTCACCTTATAGATGAGCGTGTCCCCGTCGCAATCGATGAGCACCTCGACGACTGCAAGCGTGTTGCCGCTCGTCTTGCCCTTGGTCCAGAGCTCATCGCGCGAGCGAGACCACCAGGTGGCCAGGCCGGTTGCGTCCGTTTCCCGCAGTGCCTCCTCGTTGGCCCACGCGACCATGAGAATCTCGCCGGTTGTCGCGTCCTGGGCGACCGCCGGCACAAGACCGTTGTCGTCGAATTTCACGAGGGAAATATCCATGGCGTGTTAACCCTTCCCTGCTCCGAAATGGGCCGAATGGACATGATGGACAAAATGGACATGGACGCAACACGCCGATGGACTCGCACACGGTCGCGGATTGCGTGGCAGGTCCGCGTCACGCGATTGTTTAACCCGCGCACTTCGCTTCGCACGGAGCGATCGTGCGTCTCGCTCAATCCTCAATCCTCGATCCTCTTCTACGCCGACTCCTTGTGTGCCGTCAGCCGCCGCACCTCGACGCCGCGCAGCGCGAGATAGTCCTTCACGTCCTCGATCGCATAGGCGCCAAAATGGAACAGGCTCGCGGCAAGCACCGCCTCCGCCCCGGTTTCGATCGCCTCGTAAAAATGCTCCAGAGTTCCCGCGCCGCCGCTGGCGATGACCGGAATGCGCACCGCGTTCGCGACGGCGCGCGTCAGTTCCAGATCGTATCCGTCCCGGGTGCCGTCGCGATCCATGCTGGTCAGCAGAATTTCACCCGCGCCAAGCTGCTCGGCCTTTTTCGCCCAATCGATCGCATCGATGCCGGTCCGCTCGCGCCCGCCGACGACCACCACTTCGAAGCCGCCTTCCGCGCGCCTTTTCGCGTCGATCGCCACGACAACGCATTGGCTGCCAAACTGCCGCGCCGCCTCGCCGATCAACTCCGGGCGGCGAACGCCCGCCGTGTTGATGCTGACCTTGTCCGCGCCCGCCAGAAGCAATTCGCGGATATGCGCGATGTCGCTGACGCCGCCGCCGACGGTGAGCGGCACGAAAATCTGCGATGCGGTGCGTTCAACCACGTCGAGGATCGCGTTGCGTTTCTCGTGGCTCGCCGTGATGTCCAGAAAGACGATCTCGTCCGCGCCCTGCGCGTCGTAGACGCGCGCGGTCTCGACCGGATCGCCCGCGTCGATGATATCGACGAAATTGATGCCCTTGACGACGCGGCCATCGCGCACGTCCAGGCAGGGGATGATCCGTTTAGCCGGCATGATTCTCCTTCGCGATGCCAAGCGCCTCGGCGATGTCGAAGCGCTTTTCGTATACGGCGCGGCCGGAAATGACGCCGGCGATATTGGGCTCCGGCGCCGCCGCCGCGCGGCGGATGTCGTCGATGTCACGCACCCCGCCGGACACGACGACGGGCACGGAAACCGCGCGCGCAAGCTCGCGCGTCGCGGCAAGGTTCGCGCCGGCCTCGGTGCCGTCGCGCGCAATATCGGTGTGAACGATGACGGCGACGGCGGGATCGTCGAATCGCTTCGCCAGATCCGCGATGCGCTTGCCGGACCCGCGCGTCCAGCCGTCGGTCGCCGCTTCGCCGTCCCTGCTGTCGAGCGCGACGCCCACGCGGCCCGGCCGCGCGCGGATCCATTCCATCGCGCGGTCCGGGTCGTTGGCCGCCACGGTGCCGACGATGACGCGCGCCGCGCCGCACGCGAGCCAGGCATCAATCGCGGCCTCGTCGCGCACGCCTCCGCCGATTTGCAGCACGACGCCCGCGCGCACCGCGATCCGTTCGATCGCCGCGCGGTTGACGGGTATGCCTTCAACGGCGGCATCCAGGTCCACGACGTGCAGCAGGTGGGCTCCCGCGTCGGCGAGCCACAAGGCCGCGTCAAGCGGGTCCTCGTAATACACCGTCGCCGTATCCAGATCGCCGCGCGTCACGCGCACGCACTTTCCGCCCTTCACGTCGATCGCGGGGATCAGGAACATTCGAGCTCCCCGTTCGCGATGCGCAGAAAGTTTTCAAGCAAGATGCGCCCGGGCTCCTGACTTTTTTCCGGGTGAAACTGCACGGCCATGACGCGGCCGCGGCCGGCCGCCGCGGCGAAGGCGTGGCCGTGCTCGGCAAGCGCCAGGATGTCGGTCGGCTCGGACGGATGCGCGAAATACGAATGCACGAAGTAGAAGTAACTGCCCTCTTCGATGCCCGTGAACAACGGGTGGTGACCCACCGGACGCACGCGCGTCCAGCCCATGTGCGGCACCTTCAGTCGCGGCGGCGTGCCCTCGAACGGATCGCCGGAAAATCGCGTGACGCGGCCGGGCAGCACGCCAAGGCCGCGCGTTTTGCCGAATTCCTCGGATTCGTCGAACAACACCTGGAGGCCGATGCAAATACCGAGATACGGCTTGCCCTCGCGGATCGCGTCGCGGATCGCCACATCGACGCCCCGGTCGGTCAGATTGGCGACGCAATCGCGAAACGCGCCCTGCCCCGGCAGGATCACCGCGTCGGCCCTGGCGATTTCCGTCGCGCTCGATGCGACGAAATAGTCGGCCGACAGGCGTTCGAGCGCACGCGCGACGCTGCGCAGGTTGCCCGCCTGATAATCGACGATCGCGATGCGGCTCACAGCACGCCCTTGGTGCTCGGCACGTCGGTTCCGGTGACGGCGACGGCGCGGCGCAGCGCAACGGCGAACGCCTTGAACAGCGCCTCCACGCCGTGGTGGCGATTGCCCCGGCGCACGAGCGTCAGGTGCAGCGTGAACCGGCCCGCGAACGCGACGGAGCGGAAAAACTCCTCGACGAGCTCCACGTCCATCTCGCCAAGGCGACCGGCGGTCTCGCCGTCGTAGGTCAGCCAGGGCCGGCCGCAAAAATCGATGACGGCCTCGCCGAGCGTTTCCATCATCGGCACGCGCGCGTGGCCGTAGCGCTCGATGCCGCGCTTGTCGCCAAGCGCCTTGTCGATCGCCTCGCCAAGCGCCAGGCCGACGTCCTCGACCGTGTGATGCGCATCGACGACAAGATCGCCCGTGGCGCGCACGGCAAGATCGATGCGCCCGTGGCGCGCGATCTGGTCGAGCATGTGATCGAAAAATCCGACGCCGGTTTCGATGTCGGAGGCGGCCGGGCCGTCGAGCCCGACGCGCACGCGCACCCGCGTCTCGGTCGTTTCCCGTTCGACTTCGCCGGCGCGGATCATGGCTTTTCTCCCGGCGCGAAAAGGCGCGCGATCAGAATATCACCTTGTTGAGCGGATATTCGACAAGGCCCGTCGCGCCGGCCTCGCGCAAGACGGGGATGAGGTCGCGCACCGTCTTTTCCTCGAGGATGACATCGACCGAAAACCAGTCGGACTCGGATAGACGCGAGACGGTCGGATTGCGCAGCGCGGGAAGTTTCCCGATGACCGCATCGAGCGTCGCGGCGGGCACGTTCATCTTGAGGCCGACGCGGCTGGCCGCGTCCATCGCGCCCTGAAGAAGCAGGCGCACCTGCTCGATCTTCCTGCGTTTGGAGTCATCCTTGAACGCGGTCTTGTTCGCGATGAGCGCCGTCGTCGAGGACATCACCGTATCCACGATGCGAAGGCCGTTCGCGCGAAGCGACGAGCCGGTCTCGGTCAGCTCGATGATCGCGTCCGCCAGTTCGGGCGGCTTGGCCTCCGTGGCGCCCCAGGAAAATTCGATCACCGGCGTCACCCCGTGCTCCCGGAAATATTGGCGCGCGATGTTCGTGACCTCGGTCGCGATCAGCTTTTTGTCGAGGTCTTTCGGCGATCGGACCGGCGAATCGTTCGGCACCGCGAGCACCCAACGCACCGGGCGAAAGCCCGCCTTGGCGTAAATGAACGCCGCGACCTCCGTGACGTCGGCGCCGGACTCGCGCACCCAGTCCTGCCCCGTCAGGCCCGCGTCGAGCACGCCGAGTTCGACGTAACGCGCCATTTCCTGCGCGCGAAGCAGAAGCACGTCGATTTCTTCGTCGTCGATGTAGGGCGTATAGCCGCGCTCGGTCGCGCGGATTTTCCATCCGGCGCGGCCGAAAAGTTCGAATGTCGATTCCTGAAGACTGCCTTTGGGCAGGCCCAGGCGAAGCGTGGGGCGCGCGTTCGCGCTCATGAGGTTTCCTCCGAAAAATCCCCGAGTCCGGGGCGCGGGAACATATCAGATCGAATTTCGGGCGTCAGCCCTTTATTCGAGGAGTGAGGATAGAGGATTGAGGATTGAGTCAAACCCTTTCCCGTGCCCGTGCCCGTGCCCGTGCCCGCGCCCGAATGATGGACCCCTGGACATCATGGACGTTCGAAACGGCGGCCAAACGCCTCTGCGTTTCTCTCAATCCTCGATCCTCAATTCTCAATCCTCACGGTTTCTTCGCCAGCCGCAGTTCGATCGATCGCGCGTGCGCGTGCAGGCCCTCGGTCCTGGCAAGCAGCATGGTGGCGTCGCCGAGCTTTTCCAGCCCCTCTCGCGTCGCGCGGATGATATTCGTCGCGCGCAAGAAGGTCGCCGCGGACACGGGCGACAAAAAGCGCGACGTGCCGTTGGTCGGCAGAATGTGATTGGAGCCGGCGAGATAATCGCCCAGCGCCTCCGGCGCCCAGGGGCCAAGAAAAATCGCGCCCGCGTTTCGGATCTTGACCGCCACGCGATCGGCCTCCTCGCAGACGATCTCCAGGTGTTCGGGCGCGAACTGGTCGGCGAGCCGCGCGCCCTCTTCCATGTCCCGGACAACGACGATCGCGCCGAAATTTTCGAGCGCCTCGCGAATGATTTCCTTTCGCGGCGCCTCGGCCGTCTGGCGCGTAATCTCGGCTTCGACGAGCGTCGCCCAATCCGCGTCCGGCGTCATCAACACGCAACGCGAGTCGGGCCCGTGCTCCGCCTGGGCGAGCATGTCGGCCGCTGCGTGCGCGGGCGGAAATGTCGCGTCGGCGAGGATGACGACCTCCGTCGGTCCCGCGATGCCGTCGATGTTGACGATGCCGTACAGGCGGCGCTTGGCTTCGGCGACGTACGCGTTGCCCGGGCCCACGACGATGTCCACGCGCGGCACGCGCTTCGTGCCGAAGGCCATCGCCGCGACCGCGTGCGCTCCGCCCATGACAAAAAAGCGATCGACGCCACAAATGCTCGCCGCGGCCATCACCGCCCGCGCGCCCTCCGTTTCCGGATCGAGCGGGCAGGCTGCCACGATCTCCGAAACGCCGGCGACCTTGGCCGGCACCGCGGACATGATGAGCGAGCTGGGATACGCCGCGCGCCCGCCGGGGACGTAGAGTCCCGCGCGCCGAAGCGGCAAATGCCGGCGCCCCAGCGTGACGCCGATCTCGTCCTCGAACTCCGGCACCTTGCGCGGCAGTTCGCGCTCGGCCTGGTCGCGCACGCGTTCGACCGCAAGGCGCAGCGCGCGCGCGAGCTTGTCGTCAAGCGCGGTTTCGGCCTCGGCCAGGCGCTCGGCGGGGATTTCGGCGAACGCGCGGCCGTCGAATTCCGCGCAGCACGCATCGAGTTGTTCGTCGCCGCCGGCGCGAACGCGCTCGATGATGGCCTCCACCGACGCGCTCACCTCGGGCAAAGCCGAGTAAGAGCGGGCCGCCAGGCGCTCGAACGCCTTGGGGAAACCCGTTTCCGAGGTGTTCAGGCGCTTCATTCCTTCTCCCGGCGAATGTTCGCCCCGAGCTTTTGAAGCTTGTTTTCAATCGCCTCGTAGCCGCGGTCCAGGTGGTAGATGCGATGCACGACCGTCTCGCCTTCGGCGGCAAGACCTCCCAGAATCAGGCTCGCGCTCGCGCGCAGATCGGTCGCCATCACCTCGGCGCCCGACAACAGCGGCACGCCACGCACGATCGCGGTCGCGCCGTCCACCTTGATATCCGCGCCCATGCGCTGCAACTCGAGCACGTGCATGAAGCGGTTTTCGAAGATCGATTCGTTGATGACGCTCATCCCGTCCGCCACGGACATCAGCGCCATGAACTGCGCCTGCATGTCGGTCGGAAAACCGGGATACGGCTGCGTCTTGATGTCCGCCGCCCGGGGGATTTTCCGCGCCACGCAACGCACGCCGTCGCCTTCTTTCTCGATGGTCATGCCCGTGGCGCGCAATTTGTCCGCGACCGCGCCCAGATGCTCGAGCGCGCAACCGCGCAGCAGGATGTTTCCGCGCGTGATGCCCGCGGCGACCATCAGCGTTCCGGCCTCGATGCGGTCGGGCATGAGATCGATGTCCGCGCCGCCAAGGGGCGTTTTTCCCTCGATGAAAATTTGCCGGGTGCCGTCGCCCTCGATCGTCGCGCCCATGCGGCGCAGAAAATCCGCGAGCGCACCGATCTCCGGCTCGCGCGCGGCGTGTTCGATCGTCGTTACGCCCTGGGCCGCCGCCGCCGCCATCATGGCCGTTTCCGTCGCGCCGACGCTCGGCATGTCGAACACGATCTTCGCGCCGGTGAGCTTTTGGGCGCGGGCTTCCACGTAGCCGTGCACGAGATCGATTTGGGCGCCAAGCGCCGAAAGCGCTTTCAGGTGCTGGTCGATCGGCCTCGCGCCGATGGCGCAACCGCCGGGCAGCGAAACGCGCGCGGTGCCGTACCGCGCGACGAGCGGCCCCAGCACAAGCGTCGAGGCGCGCATCGTTTTGACCAGATCGTACGGCGCCTCGGAACGATTGATGCCGCGCGGATCGACGATCAGCGTGGACGTCCCCTCGATCGTCGCGCCCAGGTGTTCGAGCAGCGCGGTCGTCGTGTGGATGTCGTTCAGGCGCGGGACGCCGCGGATGGTGCACGGCCCGTCCGCGAGAATCGTCGCGGCCAGAAGCGGCAGCGCGGCGTTCTTCGAACCCGAGACCGTCGTCTCGCCGATCAGGCGCTCCCCGCCGGTGATGACCATCTTATCCATCGATCGATTTCCCCATCGCGGCGTCCGCGATTTTTCTCGCGAGAGCGACGCGCGGCTTCCCGGCCAGATCACGGCGCACCTCGATCGCATCGTACGCGCCCGTGGCCTGCAAGTGCGTTGTAACGGCTTCGCCCTGATCGTACCCGATTTCCACGACGAGGCGGCCGCCGGGCGCAAGAAGCGCCGGAGCGATCCCGGCGAGCCGAAAAATGACGGCCAGGCCGTCGGACTCGGCAAACAAGGCGCGAGAAGGCTCGAAGTCTATCACATCGGGCGCAAGCTGCGACCGCGTGGCCGGATCGACGTAGGGCGGATTCGACACGACGAGATCAAACGGCCCCGCCGCGCCGGCGTCAAACGCGCCGCACAGGAATTCCACCCGCTCGCCGACGCCGTGGCGCTCGGCGTTCTGCCGGGCGACGACAAGCGTCTCGGCCGCGTCGTCCGTCGCAACGACGCGCACGTTCGGCCGCTCGGCCGCGATCGTCACGGCAATCGCGCCGCTGCCCGTGCCGACATCCAGCACGCGCGCGCGTGCGTCCTTGCCGATCCATTCGAGCGCGGCCTCGACGACGTGTTCGGTCTCCGGGCGCGGGATCAATACCGCGGGCGTCACCGCAAACGGCCGGCTGAAGAACTCGCGCACGCCGACGATGTACGCCACCGGCTCGCGCTTGCCGCGCCGGCGGATCAGTTCGCGAAAAGCGCCGACCTCCTCTTCGGTCAGTTCGCGCTCGAACGCGCAATACAGTCCGACGCGATCCAGCGACAAGACATGCGCCAGCAGGATTTCGGTATCCAGCCGGGGTGAGGAAACGCCCTGTCCGGCGAGATATCCCGTCGCCTTTCCGATGAGCGAAAGAACGGTGGGACGCGCCTCGCCGGTGGTCTCAGTCGCCACGCGGATCCGACTGCGCGGCGTTGAGTTGCTCGGCGCGCATCCGCGCGATGAGCGGATCGATGAAGCCGTCGAGATCGCCTTCCATCACGCGGTCGAGTTGGTAGAGGGTGAGCCCGATGCGGTGATCCGTCAGGCGGTTTTGCGGGAAGTTATAGGTGCGGATGCGTTCGGACCGATCGCCGGTGCCGACCATCCCGCGGCGCTCCGCCGAGATCTTCGCGTTTTGCTCGGCGATCTCCCGCTCGAGGAGCCGCGCCTTGAGAATCTTCAGCGCCTTGGCCTTGTTCTTGTGCTGGCTCTTCTCGTCCTGGATCGCGACGACAAGCCCCGTGGGCAAGTGCGTGACGCGGACCGCCGAGTCGGTGGTATTGACGCTCTGCCCGCCGGGGCCGCTTGAGCGATACACGTCGATCTTGAGGTCTTTCTCCTCGACGCGGACATCCACCTCCTCGGGCTCAGGCAAAACGGCCACGGTGACCGCGGAGGTGTGGATGCGCCCCTGGGCCTCGGTTTCGGGAACCCGCTGCACGCGATGCACCCCGGATTCGTATTTGAGACGCGAGTAAACCTTGTTGCCCGCGACGGCGAAGATGATCTCCTTGAAGCCGCCAAGGCCGGTTTCGTTCTGGGAGATGATCTCGAGCTTCCAGCGCTGCAACTCGGCGTAACGCGCGTACATGCGAAACAGCGAGGCGGCGAACAGCGCCGCCTCCTCGCCGCCGGTGCCCGCGCGGATCTCAACGAGGATGTTCTTATCGTCGTAGGGATCCTTGGGCAGGAGCAGAAGCATCAGCGCCTCGCGCAGTTGCTCCTGCCGGACCTCCAGGCGTTCGACATCCTCGTGCGCCATCGCGCGCACCTCCTCGTCGTCGTCCTCGAGAAGCTGGCGTGAATCCGATAGCTCCGCTTCGATCTTCTGATATTCGCGCCAGGAATCGACGATCGACGCCAGGTCCGCGCGCTCCTTGGTCAGACGCACGTATTCGGTTTGATTCGAAGCGACGTCGGGCACGGAAAGGCGGCTGTCGATCTCGTCGAATCGACGCGCGACCTCTTCAAGTTTGGCAAACATGGACACGGAAGAACCCCGCGCGCGAGGCGCTAGGCGATCGTCTGGGCCGCCTCGCCGAAGGACTCGTAAAGGCTTAGGCGACCGGGGATTTCGGTCTCGTTGCTCTCGCGAACGACCTGCTCGCGCCACAGGCACGTGCGGAGCGAAACGAGCGCGACCTCGAGTTGATCGTCGGTCGGGCGCCGCGTCGTAAGGCGCTGCAGCCACATGCCGGGTTTGGAGATAAGGCTCAGTACCGGGTGGTTCTCGTTTTTGCCCGCGAGGCGGATGATCTCGTAGCTGATGCCGGCAACCGGAAGCATCAGCGGTATCTTGATGCCAATGTAAAGCACGTTGCGCAAGATTTTCGGAACGCCCGCAAGCTCCGGCAGGAACGGAAACACGAACGAGAACACGAAAATCGAAACCGTCAACACGAAGAGCAGAAAGCTCGTGCCGCAGCGCGGGTGATAGGTCGAAAACCCGCGCGCGTGCTCCACGGTCAACGGCAGGTTTTTCTCGTAGGTCGAAATCGCCATGTGCTCGGCGCCGTGGTACTGAAAAACGCGGCGGATATCCGGCGCAAGCCCGATGAGCCCGACGTACGCGATGAGGAACGCGATCTTGATGACGCCGTCGATCGCGTGGAACGCGACGGTGTCGGTCGAGAATCCGAAAAGCGCGGTGAGCACGTGCGGCAGCACGACGAAAAGTCCCATCGCGAACGCGAAACTGACGAGCATCGTCACGATCAGCGCGATGTCGGTCAGGCCGGAGGCTTGCTTGATCGATCCGTCGCCCGCGGTCAGCGTGTCGTCGGACTTCTTGTCCTCTTCCATCGCCGCCCACTTGGCGGAAAACGTCAGCGAGGAGATGCCGTTCCAAAGCGCCTCGACAAGAACCACCACGCCGCGAAGAAACGGCTTGCGCAGAAATTTCGCGCGCGTCCAGACGCCTTGCCAGCGGTCCTCGCGCACGACGATCTTGCCGTCGGCCGCGCGCAGGCATACCGCAAAACTATTGGGAGAGCGCATCATGACGCCCTCGATCACCGCCTGACCGCCCACGGTCATCGGCGTGCCGTCCGGATTCGCTGAAATAACGCTCATGATGGGTGCCGGGCGCCCTTCGCCGCGCCAAACGCACGGCGAAAGACAGCGCCTACGACGAGGCGTCGGCCTGCGTGTTGGCGTATTTGCGCCGGAAGCGCTCGACTCGCCCGGCCGTGTCGACAAGTTTTTGCTTTCCCGTGAAGAACGGGTGGCACTCGGAGCAAAGATCGAGCTTGATCTCCGGGCCGGTTGTCGAACGGGTCACGAACGAATGGCCGCACGCGCAGGTGACGGTCGTTTCCACGTATTTCGGGTGAATGTCTTTTTTCATTTTGATTCCTTGGCGGACAGCGCCAAAAGCCGCATCCCGCGGCGGCGCAAAAATCCGAGCGCAAACTTTTACACCATCCGCGCCCCGATTGGCAAGATCAGCATGACCACGCCGTGGCCGTTCGTCAAATCGCCGCCGCCGTCCGGGCGCCTTTTCGGCACGAAAATCCGGTTGACGAAGCACGCCATCGCGACTAGCCTATAAAGTCCGATTTCGTCAACAAAAATGGAACCTTAAAGATGATTCCGAACGTCATTCGCCGCACGTGCCAGCTTGCCGTTTCGAAGTTCGACTGGACCGCCCTTTGCCGCGGCCTTGCGTCCGCAGGCCAGGTCGGCGTCGTTTACGGCGCGAAAAACGACCTTCTGGAGCGATTCGGCGCCAACGGCAATGCGCTCGCCCCCGGTATTCTCTACCCCGGCGCGCGCGGTGTCTTCGGCGATCTGTTCCTGCCGAACAAGGAAACGACGCTTTTCCTTATCGCGCGACACGAGGGATCGGGCGGACCGGACGCCCCGGTGACCGAAGACAACGTCTGGGAAGATCCCGGCCGTTCGGGCGCCGACTCCACGATTCTGTTCGAGGCTGGAGAAGTCAGCCCGCTGACGGGAACGCCCGGCGAGGCGCTCGACCGGTTGATCGCCGCCGCGAACGCGTATTTGCACGGCACCCTCAAGGTGCGCGAGCGGGACATCAAATGGACCGAACGCACGGCGGGCGCCGGCGATGCGCCGTTTGCCGGAATCCCCGCGACCGCGCCGGACGCGTACAGCATGGAGCTCGCCGCGATCTTCCGCGACGGCAAGCTCAATCCGCTGTTCGAGACGCTCGGCGCGAAGGGGAGCCTTGTGCTCGACGATTTTCTGGAGAAGGCGGATAACCGCGAGGAGACGGAATATTACATCGACAAGCTGTTCGAGGCGGACTTCCTGACCGAGGAGGTCGTCGTGCATTGCCGCAAGACCGGTCAATACACGATCCGCGCCAAGGACCGAGCGGCGCTCGACGCCTTGGCCGAACGCGGCATCAGTTGCTTTTGCGGCGAGTCGTTGCAAAACGAGCGCATCTGCCGCCTGATCCTTCTACCCGAACGCAGCCGCCCTTTCATCGCGGGCAACTGGGCCGCGCGCACCTTCCTTCTCAATATGCTGACCCGGATGGGCTATCCCGCGGACGCCATTCAGGTTTCGGATGATGGCGGACGCTTCGACCTCGCCTTCGTTCCCGCGGAGGACGGAGGACTGGTGTTCGTGCTCGATTCCCGGCCGTTCGACAAGAGCGGCGCCGAGGAAATCCTGCGGGTTCTCGGCAAGCGGACGAACGTGAAGCTGTTCGTCTACGGCGCGGGCGGCGTGTCGCCCGACGCGGCGGCGCTGCTTTCCGAAAAGGTCGGCGACGAACACGTAACGCTTTTGTCCAACCTGGAAGAGTTCAACACGACGCTTCTCGAAAGCCTGGGCCGCGACCGCGTGGAGCGCCTGGCCGGACCGTTCCGCGATATCGCCGGCATGCTCAGCATGGATCTCGGCGCGCTCGCCATGCGGAGGCTCGAGGCGTAGGAAGGCGCGACGCACCTTTGCCATCAAAAAAATAAAAAACGGCGGCGACCCGCCCGGATCGCCGCCGCGTTTCTCTTTTCTCTTTTTTCGCTCAGCAATCGTAATACAGCATGAACTCGTAGGCCGTCGGGCGAAGGCGCATCGGCGAGACCTCTTTTTCCATCTTGTATTCGACCCACGTATCGATGACGTCCTGCGTGAAGACGTCTCCTGCGAGCAGGAATTCGTGGTCCTCCTGCAAGCCGGCGAGCGCGTCGGGCAGATCGGCGGGCATCTTCGGCACGTCCTTCAGCTCCTCGGGCGAAAGGCCGTAGATGTCGCGGTCCAGCGGCTGTCCCGGATCGATCTTGTTCTTGATGCCGTCGAGGCCGGCCATCAGCATCGCGGCGAACGCGAGGTAGCCGTTGCAGGACGGATCCGGGAAGCGGCACTCCAGGCGCTTGGACTTGGGCGACGCCGAATACATCGGGATGCGGATCGCGGCCGAGCGGTTGCGGCTCGAATACGCGATGTTGATCGGCGCCTCGAAACCCGGAACCAGTCGGCGGTAGCTGTTGGTCGTCGGGTTCGTGAACGCGGCGAGGGCGCGCGCGTGCTTCACGATTCCGCCAATGTAATGCAGCGCCATTTGCGAAAGACCGCCGTAGCCGTCGCCCGCGAACAGCGGCTTGCCGTCTTTCCACAGGCTCTGGTGAACGTGCATGCCCGATCCGTTGTCGCCGAAGATCGGCTTGGGCATGAAGGTGACCGTCTTGCCGTGGCGGCGGGCAACATTCTTCAGTACGTACTTGAACCACATGAGCTGGTCGCCCATCTTCAGGAGCGGCGAAAACTTCATGTCGATTTCGGCCTGGCCTCCGGTGGCGACCTCGTGATGCTGCGCCTCGACGTCGATGCCGATCTTGATCAGCTCCATGCACATTTCGGCGCGGATGTCGGCCATGCTGTCGGTCGGCGCGACGGGGAAGTAGCCTTCCTTGTAACGCGGCTTGTAGCCCAGGTTCGGCCCCTCGGCGCGGCCCGTGTTCCACGCGCCCTCGACCGAGTCGATGAAGTAGAACGCCTGGTTGGCCGTCTGGTCGAAACGCACGTCATCCAGAATGAAAAACTCGGCTTCCGGCCCGAAAAACGCCGTGTCGGCGAAGCCGGCGGCCTTCATGTGGCGCTCGGCCTTCGCGGCGATGTTGCGCGGATCGCGGCTGTATTCCTCGTGCGTGATCGGGTCGGAAATGCTGCAGATGAGGGAGAGCGTCGGATAGGCGGAAAACGGATCCATCACCGCCGTGGACGGATCGGGCACGACGAGCATGTCCGAAGCGTGGATCGGCTGCCAGCCGCGGATCGAGCTGCCGTCGAAACCGAAACCGTCCTCGAAGCTTCCTTCGTTCAGATGGGCGATCGGCACACCGAAGTGTTGCCACATTCCGGGGAAGTCCATGAACTTGAGATCGACCATGACCGCCCCATGCTTTTTCGCGAATTCCAAGACCTCTTTCGGCGTCATCGCTCCTGTTCCTCCTTAACCTTTCGGATACGGGGCCGCGCTGGAATCCCAGGCTGCCGGTTGACGAAAACCAAGGCCGTCAAATCGCGTCATCTCCACGCTCGCGCGTACGGATTCGAACCGCGTCCTCGACCGGATACACAAAGATCTTTCCGTCGCCGATCTTTCCGGTGTGCGCGGCCTCGGCGATCGCCTCGACGATCGCGTCGACCTGCTCGTCGCGAACGACCAGCTCGAGCTTGAGCTTCGGCAGGAAGTCCACGACGTACTCGGCGCCACGGTACAAGGGGCTGTGCCCCTTCTGCCGGCCCGACCCGCGCACCTCGGTGACGGTCATGCCAAACACGCCCGCCTTTTGCAGCGCGTCCGTTACGTCGTCGAGCTTGAACGGCTTGATGATGGCCTCAACTCGTTTCATGCTCGAATACGTCACGCCGCTACGGTTTTCGCCACGGACCCTGGAATCAAATTGCGCGTGGATAACGCCAATGAGGAAAGCTCCCTTTAGGACGGATAGCGCGACGTGTCAAGCAACGCCGGGCGGTCATTGGCGCCGCCCCAACCCCACCCGGCGGCATGCGGCCGACACGCCGGGTTCACCGATCGAGGCGGTCGGATTTGGCCAGATTGTGCGCGGCGCAGAGCAGGCGGACGTTCTTCGCGGTCGCTGACGATCCGCCCTTCGACGCCGGGACGATGTGATCGAAGTGCAGATTTTCCGTCGCGCCGCAGACGACGCAGCGGCCGCCGTCGCGGTTCCAGACGCGCGCCCGGACGCCGGCGGGGATCGCGCGGGGGGCAGCCACCGAGGCGGCATCGGACCGCACGAGGTCAACCGTGTCGCGCCCGGCGTACCCCGTCGCCGGTTTCAGCTTGAATTTGCAGACAAGCCGCCGCCCGTCCGACTCGGTCCATCCGTCCACAAGCAGGTGCGGACCGAGAAACAGCCATACCCCGCCGCCAAGCTTGCGATAGACGTGAATCGTCTCCGCGGGTGCGAGGCCGGAGCGATAGGCGCTAGCCGCATCGAGAAATCGCCCATTGACCGTTGGATTTCCCGACCGCGTCCGGATCGGCTGATCGACAAGTTGCGGCAGGGGCGCCGCGCGGTGCCGCATGGCGTTGTGGCCTTCGTACACGATGAAGGCGCCGTTTAGCGCGGTGTGGTCGGTGTACCCGGAGCGCCCGCGGCTGGAAATGAACACGAGCGAGCGCCCGGGCCGGGCGCGCCAATACATGCCGCGCTGAACATAAAGGCCTTCGCGCCGGCACATCTCGGCGAACGTCATGGCGACGCACGCGCTCATGGGGGGCTCCGGCGGCTATTCGATCTTGAATACCGAGTCGAGACGGGTGATCTGGAACAGCTTGCGCACGCGATCGTTGACGTTCTTCAGGACGATGCTTTTGCCCTGCCGCGTTTTGTGAAAGACGACAAGCGCGCCAAGCCCCGCGCTGTCAACGTAGCCGACGTTTTGAAAATCGAGGACAAACCGTTCCGAATCGAGCTCGCCGACCTTGTCGAGTTCGCGCCGGACCTCTTCGACGCTGCCAAGATCCATGTTCCCGTGAAAAATGACGTGCGTCGTATCGCCTTCGGCCTTCGTTTCGACCTTCATTGAATAACTCCAAACAAATTTAACCTGAAGCTCATATCCTACGCCTTCGCCTATCCCAACGGAAAGGTCAACCCGCCATCGCCACGGCCTCGCCGTCGAGCCAGCACGTGACAAGCAGGACGTCGTCGCGAAATTCGTTCGATCCCTGCCAGGCGACCACCTTGTCGCAAAGATCCCGGCTGGGTTCTTCGGCATTCACGTCGGTTTCGCCGAACGCGCGGCACAGGCCTTCGACTTCGAGGTCGCGCCCCTCGCCGTCGGTCGCTTCGCTGACGCCGTCGGTGAAAAGCAGAAGCCGCGTCCCGTGCGTCAGCGGCGCCTCGTTGATATCGACCTGAATGTCATCGAGCATGCCAAGAAAATTGCCGGAACCCGGCAGAAGCTCCGTCGATCCGTCCGCCATGCGGCGCACGGGGCTGGGGTGCCCGCAATTCGCGTAGGTCATCGTGCCGCGTTTCAGGTCAAACAGCGCGTAGACACCCGTGATGTAGTGCCCAAGTTCAAAAACCGAAAGCAGCGTGCGATTCATTCGATGCACGAGCGTCGCAGGATCCGGGTGCCGGACGATCAGTTCGCGAAACACGGATTTCACCATCAGGGACATCATGCCGGCTTTCAACCCGTGCCCGGTAACGTCCCCGATAAAAAGCGCGATGCGCGACTCATCAAGGCGAAGCGCGTCGAAAAAGTCGCCCCCCACGCCCGAACTCGGCTGGTAAACGTAGTCGATATGCAGCGGAAGGAAATCCTCGCGTTTGGGTAGCATGGAGGACTGGAAACGCACGGCGGAGGCGAGTTCGGCCTGCAATGCGTCCCGCCGCCGGCGCACCTCGCGCATGAGCTGCGACCGCTCCATCGCGTTTTTCGCCTTGGTCGGCAGGAGCACCTCGAGGGTGTCGCTCGACAACGGTTTCAGGAAATAGTCGTACGCGCCCATGCTGAGCGCGCGCTTGACCGAATCGATATCGGTCAGCGCGGAATTGACAACAACCGGGATATCGGCGTGGCGCTCGGAGCCGCCAAGCCATTCCAGCACGCCGAATCCGTCGATGACCGGCATCATAAGGTCAAGGACGACCAGATGGATATCGTCGCGTTCGGCAAGCAGGTCCATCGCTTCGCGCCCGTTTTTGGCGTGCAGGAATTCGACGCCCAGGCGCTTCAGGGACCACTGAATGACCTTGCGATTGAGCGTTTCGTCGTCGACGATCAGAATCATTCGACCGGGTCTCCCCTCGCGCCATGGCGCGCGGATACGCGACTCCACCTCTCGCGACCGCCTCGATTCCGCGGCGTCGCCATTTCATCGGCTCGCGGATCGAAGTCCTCGCCCCTCTCGCCGCAACGTGGCGATACGGTTCACAAACCGGGTTTCCCGGTTCGTCCTGGCGGGCGCGGGCCTCACCGCGGGTGGCAAGGCTTTCGCGTTCCTTCTCCTTACATCGGCGCGGACCACGAGAATCTGAAATGCGGGATCGACTCCCGAAAAAAATTCGCCTGAAGGCACGGTCGCGAAATTTGTCGCCGCGGGGACGCGACATATGGCCGGGAGAGGACGGTTGTGTTAAATTTTCGTGTCTTTTTTGCGACATACCTTAGCCATTGGGTAGGACCATGAACAAAATTCTTCCATTCCTCGCGCTTTGCGCGCTTTTGGCGTTTGCCCCCATCGCCTGCTCTTGCGGCGACGACGACGACGATGACGGCGGCGGTGTCGGCGACGATGACGTGTCGGATGACGACGCGGACGACGACGATACCGGTGGCGACGATGACGACACCGACGACGACGACGACGCGGATGATGACGATGATGCGGACGATGACGACGACGCGTGGCCGAACCTTTCGGATACGCTTGGCGCTGGCGAGGTCCGTGCGGGCATCGTCACCGCCCCGGACGAGCTGATCGGCGGACCCGCGGCCGCGGGCGAGCTTGGCGACATCAAGTTGTACAACGCGAACGCCGAGTTCATCGTCCGCCATCCGGACAATCCCGGCGTCGTCTGGACCAAATACGGCGGCAACCTGATCGACGCGGACCGGGCGCAACCGGGCGCGTCGGGCTTTGACGGCCTGGCCGGCCTTAGCCACATTTTCGGCCTGGCCC
Organism: bacterium; assembly: GCA_019912885.1. NCBI lineage: Bacteria > bacterium. The sequence continues at coordinate 68,920 of JAIOHV010000006.1, read as the reverse complement.
GCGTGTTCAAGGGATTGACCGCGGAGGTCCTCGAAGACGGTCACAACGGCCCGGCCGTTGTGCGCGTCGTCGGCAAGGACGCCGGGCTCGACATCATCGACAACGCGGCCAAGACCTGGAATTACAACCTGACCGTCGAAATGATCTACACGCTGCATCCGGATTCGGATCACCTGATCGTCACGACGCATCTCATCAATAAGAACCAGACGCGCAACCGGCAGGTCTTCGTCGCCGACTTCCCCATGTGGGCGGACGACATGGCGACGTTCTCGCCGCGCGCGGGCTTCAACATGGGCGACGCCGATCTGCTCGCGCAACTCCGCTGGATGGGCGCGGTCAGCCGCGAGTTTCATCCCGTTTCGTACGGCATCGCGCCATCCACGCCCGGGGCGAACGTTTACGCGCCTTACGTGGACGGCGACATCGTACCCCTGATGATGGGCACGCCCGATCTTCCCGCGGGCGGCGAAGCCTGGGTCGAGCGCCTATTCATCGTCGGCGACGGTGACACGCGCCTCATTCAGGCGGCCGCGGACGCCGTGGACCAGACGGCGAACCTGGGCACGATCGAGGGCTCGATCAATGAAGACAAGGGCGGTCTTCCCGACGAGGTGACGGTGATCGTGACGGACAAGACGCGGCCGGCGGGGCAAAACTTCGTCGCCGCGCTGCGCCCGGACGATTCCGGCAATTTCGGTATCGCCCTGCCCGCGGCCAAATACCGGCTGCAGGCGATCGGCGAGGGACGCAACGACGGCGCCACGGTCGAGGTCACGGTGACCGCCGGCAACACCATCACGCCGCTTGTCGAAATCGAAGAGGCGGGCCTTCTGGATTTTGACGTGACGGACGGCGACGCGCTGGCGATTCCCGCGAAGATCACACTCCAGAACGGCCATGGCGCGGGACCCGAATCCGGCGTGGCGCGCCTGATTTACTCGGCGACGGGCAGCGAAGCGGTCAAGGTCGCGCCGGGCGCCTACACCGCAACCGCGTCACGCGGTTTCGAATACGAGATCGTCACCGAGGACATCACCATCGTCGCCGGACAGACGACGCCGTTCACCGCTTCGCTTGACCGCGTGGTCGATACGGCCGGTTACCTCTCCGGCGATTTCCACATCCACACGCAATTCTCCGTGGACTCGCAAGTGCCCGCGCGCACGCGCGTGCGCGAACTGGTCGCCGAGGGCCTGGAGATTCCGGTCATCACCGACCACGATCACATCTCCGATTACACGGCGCTGGTCGCGGAAGCGGGGATGGAGGCGTTCATCAAGCCGGTGGCGGGTTGCGAGGTCAGCCCCATCATTGGGCACATGAACGCGTGGCCGCTCACGCCCCCGCCGGGCAGCCCGCGGTATTACGCGATTCCGCTCATGGAATACGACGCGAACGACGTGGCCACCGCGTGGCTTCAGTTCCCGGATCTTTGGGGCATCGTGCGCAACGATTTCGGCGCCGGTGTCGTCCAGATCAATCATCCGCGCGATTCGACCGGCTGGTTCGATTACGTGCAATACGATCCGGCGTCCGGCGTTTCAAGCACGGTCCCGCATCGCTGGGGCACGGATTTCGACGCCATCGAGGTGTGGAACGGCGGCAAGAGCGACCAGGGCACGCTCATCGACTGGTTCAGTTTCCTTGACCAAGGCCTCATTTACACGATGAACGGCAATTCCGATTCGCACACGTCGACGTCGGAACTCGGCAACCCGCGGAACTATGTCCAGATGCCGACCGACGATCCCGCCGCGGCGAGCGAGGCCGATCTGACCGCGGCCATGCTCGGGCAGAAAAACGTGGTGAGCGCCGGCGTGTTCATCGATTTTTCCATCGAAGGCGTCGGCCTTGGCGGAACCGTGCCCGACCACGGCGCCGGCATGGTCGATCTGGATATCCGCGTCCAGGCGCCGGAGTGGGTGGAGACAAACTTCCTGAAGGTCTACACGAACCACGGCGACGTGATCGTGGACATGGCAATTCCATCCACCGGGGTCGTGCGTTACGACGATACGCTCAGCGTCGGCCCGATTTCGGAGGACTCGTATTTCGTCATCGAGGCCGGCCACACGACGGGGCGCCTCGGGCCCGTCGCGCCGGGCGAGAACATCTTCGCGATGACGAACCCGATCTTCGTCGATGTGGACATGAACGACGTGTTCGACGCGCCCGGACTTCCCTGACGCAACGCACCCGCCGCCTTGTGAGGGCGGCGGGTGCTCCCTTATCATCAAGGCATGAAGCGGCCTTCCCGCCATGCCTTTTTGTTTTGCGCGTTGGTCTTCGCGATGGGGCTTGCGGCAAGCTCCTGTGCGAGCGGAATGCCCGCGAAGGTGGACGGCGACCGTGTCGTGTTCTCCGGCGACGGCTATCCCGACGGATCGTTCAAGGCCGTCATAAAGGGATTCGATCCCGAACTGGAGCCCGGCGAGGCGATTGACTGGTCGGTCGACTTCCGCATGAAGGGCCATGGTTTCCGCGACGCCATGAGCGACGTGAGCGAGATCCTGGTCGCCTTCGCCGCCATCCGCATGAACGACGAGAACGGCCGCTATCGCGATCCCGACAACCTCAACTATTCGACCTTCCTCACTCCGGGCGGCATGCCCATCGAGACGTTCCAGTACCTTATCCCGAACAGCCAGGTCGGCGGCCCGTACCGCACGCCATTCGACGAGGTGATCCGCGTCCCGCTGGATGACGTGACCTATTCCGACGACCGCCTGAGTTTTTCGGCAAACCTCAAGGCGATGCTCGCCGACGATTTCCCGCCCGGACTGTACCGATTCGAGATCGCGTTTTTCGCCGCGATCAAGGGCATCTGGATGAAGCTGCCGATGATGCGTGGCGTCGATGGCGAGATCGTCGGCTGCGATGTGGACTACGAGTACCTCTACTATTCGCGCCTTTTCATGCCGCCGGCGCGCGTCGGAGCCATCGCGCAACCGCGCATCGTGTGGACGCTTTTGACGTCGAGCCCCAACTTCGGCATGAGCGGCGTCGTCGCGAAGGAGGATCGCCCGTACTTCGCCATTTCGAACCGCGTGAAGCCGCAAGCCAAATACACCCTGCCCTGCACGCCCGACCGGGACGAGTGCGTCTTCCGGCTGGAACCCGAGTTGCCGACGGTCGCGCCGAACCGCACCGCGCTTTTCCGCGGCAAGCTCTATCCGTCTTCGCTATTCGAGCCGGATTGGAACGCCGGCGAGGTAAGCGTTGTCGTCACCAAACCGGACGGAACGAAGGACGATCTTGGGACGCACGGCTTCGTCGCGCCGGGACTTTACGGGCCGAAAACCTTCGGCCGGGCGCTCGACTACGCTTTCGATGAGTTCGGCCGCTATGAGATCGTCATGGCTGGTCACATGTTCGACCGCTTCGGCAACCGATTCGAGGCCGGCGGCACTTATGAGGTGTGGGTGGCGTATCCGCTCACGTTCTCGACGGGCATGAAACCCGGTACGCCGTCGGCCGCCGGCGGCTTCTATTCGCCGGCCGCGTCAATCAATCCGCCGGTGCCCGCGGACGTGCGAGCCACCGTGCGTTTCTACCCCGCGACGCACCCCGGCGACGAACTCGTCGCGCGGTACGCAGGCCAGGCGCAGAAATTCGGCTACTACTACCCGCGCACCGACGAACAACTCCTGCGTTTCCCGGAGGCGGGCGAATACGTCTTCGAGATTTTCGCGACCTGGACCGACGAGACCGGCCGCCTGTACATGGGTTCGCAAAAGAACGCGTCCGTCGTGTTGCCCGCGGAACCGAATCTGACGGTGAAAGGTTATCCGGACGGATACGGCGAATTGCGGAAGGAGGTTTCGCAGGCGCTGGACGGCAAGCGGTCGGAGAATCTCGGCAACCTTTTCTTCCCCGAAAATTCCGGCGACCAGATGTTTTTTCCCGGCAACGCGCCGCTGCCGCAGGCGCTGCAAGCGGTGTTGATGGTGGACGAACCGAGCGGCGCGATCGCGTCCGCGATCGAAAAAAACGCGCCGTGGCCGCTCGTGCGTCTTGGCGCGGAGGAACGCGCGGCGACGGCGTTCGTGCACAATCAGATCAACTTTCCCGGCAACCAGGAGCCGTTCCGCATCTTCGCGCGCAAGGGCAAGGACGGCGGGTTCCTCCCCCTATTGTCGTTCGCCGAGCGCAATCTCAATCCCGCGACGCACCCGGACCGCGTGCGTCAACGGGGATATTTCTACATCGCCACCTCGCGGCCGGGCTTCCCCGTCTTCTACGTCGTGGCCGACTCGACGATCGCGGAGAATTACTGGAACACCGGCGTCGGCTCGTATCTGCGAACGATCGGCGCGTCGACGCGCGGCGATCAACCGGGCGACGTTTATTGGTCGGTCGCCGGCGCGCTGTACGCGGATGAGGAATCGGGCGAGGCGTTCGCCGGGCAATACGGCACGGGCGCCGTCGTTCAACCGCGCGGCGACGACACCAACTTCACCGAACCGCCGTTCGTGCGCCCGGTGACGACGTTCAAGGGACGCGAACTCGATCTCTACGCGGGCATGGGTCCCTCGCCCGGCACGATGTACGAGACCGGCGCGGTCAAGGGCATCGGGACCATGACGGTGCCGATGGTGGCGCACGACGTGCACGTCACCATCGTCGCGCCCGATGGCACCCGGCGCCAATGCGACGGCCGCGCGAACGATCTCGGCCTGTACGTGTGCCCGGGCGGGCCGCTTGTTTTCGATCAGGCGGGCGTGTACCGGGTACGCTCGGAGTTTCGCGAGGGCGCGTTTACGGGCACCACGGTCGGCGCGCCCGGGGGGTGGTTTCAGGTTTATTCGGTTGACGCGAACACGAGGTATCGCGTGCTATTCCATGCGGACACGCCGCGCGAGGTACGCTATGGCGAGACGCTCACCATCGCGGGCCGTGTCGATCCGCCGATGCGCGACGCGGTGGCCTATTACACGGTCGTCACGCCGGGCATCCTGATGGATGAAGGACAACAAACGATGGACGGCGACGAATTCCGCCTGCGATTTTTTCCGCATCAGTTCGGCGACGAGTTTCCGAATGTGAAAAGTCACCCGGCGCATCCGCTCGATTCGCCGCGCTCACTCGCCGAGGCGTTTCGCCGCGGCATCGCCGGACTATTCGGCGGTTATGCCGAACCGGGCCTGTCCGACACGATCGAGATCGGCGTTTTCATCGAAGGCGTTGGCCCCGACGGTGAAAAGGCGACCGCCGGCGGCAAGATGGCGCTGCGCGGCGGGCGCGTTCTGATTCCCGCGGCGTTCCGCGACGACAGCGCCGGACCGGGGCGCGGATGAAACCACGGCCCGGCGCCCTGCGCCGCCTTGCGGGCGTCGTCCACTGGCCGGCCGTCGTCTATTACCCCGCCGCCTTCATCGCGTCGGTCGTGCTTTATCTCGCTCTTTGGTCGGCCATCGGCCATTACGCCATGACGCGCGCGGGACATCTCGTCTGGCTTCACAGCGGCGCCGACGAGATGGCGCTGAACATGCGCATCGTCGCGCTTCGCATCGCGTTCGGCCTTGTGATGCCGCTCGTCTTCGGCGTCGTCGGCGTCGGCTGGGCGAAGTGGTGGAAAATAAGGACGAGGCTGAACGGCTGAAAGTCAGGAAGGTCATCGCATGATCTTTTTCGACGGGGTCATCTGATTTTGTTGAGAGATGCAGCGAGGAGGGGTGTGATGAAAGCGCCCCCCGCGCCTCCGCGCGAGAAATTGCGATGGCATTCCACATTCGCAATTCGCAATTCCGCATTGACTTCAGGGCACCGGCCTCCCCGTCTCCTCGATGCGCATGATGTGCGCGAGCAGGGAGGCGATCTCCGTCTCCAAAATGAAATCCGGCGCCTTCTGGCGCATGCGTTCGATGATCTCGTACCACTCCGCGGGCGTGCGCGGGCGGTCGAACATCGTGCGGTAGCGGAAGCCGACCGTATGGCAGACGTTGCAGCGCCGCTCGAAGAGCCGCTGGCTGCCGACGTCACTCACGGTCTCCCCGCGAGGCATGGCCGCGAAGCGTTCGCGGATCGCGTTGTAGATCAGATCGCCTTCCCAGGTCTGGACGTAGTAGTTATGCGTCAGCACATGGCGGCCAAGCAAATCGCGCAGCGCCTCCTCGTCGAGGTCGCGATAGGCGTCGATGACCCCGGCTTGGTGGCAGGCGTTGCAGCGGATCTCGAACAGCTCTTTTGCGCCGGCCGATCGATGGCGTATGAGCAGCGCCGCGATCCGCTTGCGTTCCTCCTCGGTGATGAGCTTTCCGTAATCCGGGTCTTTTGCGAGCATGGTGTCAACGGTGCGCCGCCATTGCTCGGGCGATTTTGCGAAACGCTGCGGCCGGCTGACGGCGTGGCACTCCGAACACGTGTCGCGAAAAAGCTCCCAATCCGGGTCCGTGCGCCAGGCATGCCACTCGTGCGCGGACAGCGCGACGGACGCGAGGATCGGCACGGCGGCGACAAGCGTTACCGCCGACCACACGCCGGCAAACCAGCGCACGCGCCTGGTGCGTTTCGCGGCGGCCGGCGTCGCGGCGCTATTGGGCGTATCGCTCACGCATGTTGATTAATCGAAATCCGGCGTCCGGGCAAAGGCGGGCATCGCGCCTGCGCGTTTTGTGATAATGCTTTCTCGTTGAATCTTGATCGTCGCGTTACGCGCCTATCCCTGAATGCAAGGGGAGACGAAACGATCGTGCGCGCTCTTTCGAATCGTTCGTGGGTCTCGTCCGCGCCGCCGTCCCGGCGCGCGATCATCGCGTTTCTTGCCGCCGGGTTCGCGGGCTTTGTCGCCTTCCTCGCCTATTACAACGACGCCTTTCCGGAGGCGTCGATCGACTTTCGCATCTCGCGCGAAGAGGCCGCCACGCGCTCTCGCGCGCTTTTGGCGAGCCTGGATTTCGATCTCGCGGGCTACCGCGACGTCACAACGCTTGCCGAGACGCGCACCGACATCAACTACCTTGAACGCAAGCTCGGCCTCTCCAAAGCGAACGAACTTTTTCGCGACACAGTTTCCGTATGGCGATGGAGCACCCGCTTTTACCGCGAACTCGAGGAAGTCGAATACGCGGTCTTGTGGGACATTTCCGGAAAGCTCGCGGGTCTCCACCGCAAGTTGCCGGAAAACGAGGCGCGACCCGAAATCCCGGAGGCCGTCGCGCGGCGCGTCGCCGAGGAATTTCTCGCCGGACCCGCGGGCGTCGATCTTGCGCAATACGAGCTTATCGAGCGACAGGAAGAGTCGCAGCCCAATCGCCTCGATCGCACGCTGACCTGGCGGCGTATCGGCTTCGACGTGGATGGCGCTGAACTGCGCCGCTCGGTGACGTTGCAGGGCGACGAGATCGGCCACTACGACACGCGCCTGAAAATCCCCGAGGCCTGGAGCCGCGAGCGCACCGCGTTACGCAAGTTGCGCGATACAGTCAATGCGATCAACGGATTGCCGATCCTCGCGCTTTCGCTTGCGGCGGTGGTTTTTTTCGTCATCGCGTTGCACCGGCGGCGCACGCATATCCGGGCCGCGCTGCCGATCGCCGTCGCGGTCGGTCTTTTGGTCATCGCCGTTCAAATCAACGCGCTGCCGCTCATGTTGCGCGGCTACCCGACCACCGACTCGTTCCTGTCGTTCGCGTTCAAAACCATCGCGTTCATGCTGCTCGGAGGGCTCGGCGCGGGAATCGGCACGCTTGGGATCGTCGCCGTCGCGGACGCCGCGGGGCGCTTTCGCCCGTTCGGTCCCGCCCAGCGGTTCGACGCGCTCGAACCGCGTCTTGTGCGCGATCCCGGCGTTTATCGCCGCGTCCTTTGCGGCTACGCGCTCGCGTTCGTATCTCTCGGTTACGTTACGCTGTTCTACGTCGCCGGGATCCGATGGTTCGGCGCGTGGACGCCCGTGGACATCCGGTTTTCCGAAACCTTTTCCACCTGGTTTCCGAGCCTTCAGGCGCTGCTCGTCGGTGTGTCCGCGGCATCGGGCGAGGAAGGTTTGTTTCGCCTGTTCGCGATCGCGTTTCTTTGGCGCATCACGGGGCGCCCGTGGCTTTCCGTGTTGCTGCCCGCGATCGTCTGGGGATTCGCGCACACCTCGTATCCACAAGAACCCGTATACATTCGAGGTGTCGAACTGACGCTTGAAGGCGTCCTTTTTGGGCTTGTCTTCCTGCGATTCGGCATCGTCACCACACTTGTCTCGCACTGCGTCTTCAATACGTTCGTCGGGGTCGTTCCGCACTTTCAGTCCGGCGATCCACGATTGATCGTATTCGCGCTCCTCGCGCTGGCCGCTCCGGTGGGATTCGTATTCGCCGCGGACCGCGCCGCCATTCGCTATCGACGCAAACGCGGCGCCGCCTCGACCGCGACGCCCGCGCCGATCCCCGAAATGCCCGACGCTCTTGCCTCATCGCCGGTATCCGCCGCGACCGGCGTCCTCTCACCGGGGCGCACCGTCGCGGCGCTCGCGGTCATCGCCGCGCTTGCCATCGCGGCGACCACGATCATCGATCCGCCCGATCCGTTCGGCGCTCCGCCTCCTGTGACCATGACGCCGGCCGAAGCCGAAGCCATCTCGACGCGATATCTGCGCGATCTCGGTTACAACCCGGAGGGGTTCCGGTCGTTTACGACCTTCGATGACGATCGTGTGGGCCTGCCGCTGTACGCGGTCGCCATGCTCGGGCCGGACGACGCGGCGGATCGATTCGGAGCGTATTACGCACGCGCGCCGCAATGGCGAACGCAATGGTACAAATTCGAAACAATCGATCGATATTCGGTCACGATCGCTGACGATGGGCGCCTGCTTCGATTCGACGCCGATCTCCCGGAAGACGCCCCGGGCGCGTCGATTGTGCGAACGGACGCGATCGAGCGCGCGACGGATGCGATGCGACGTTTCGACTTCCTCGCCGATGGCGACTGGGTTGTCGAAGAGGTCGATGAATACGCTCGCCCGGCGCGCCTGGATTTCGACGTCGAATGGCTCGATGAGTCGTTCGAGCTTGCCGGGCTGCGCCGCGAAATCGAGGCGTCCGTTGCCGGCGATCGCGTCGCGGGGCTCTACCCGGCACGGTACGATGTGCCCGACGCCTGGGAGCGCGAACGGCGAATGCGCGCGGACGATCCGCTCCACACGGTGTGGAGCTTCGCGCCGATCGCCGGATTCCTGATCATCGGCCTCGTGGTGATCGTTCGTCTCGGCCGCGCGGTCGTACGCGGTCAGGCAAAGCGTGCGGACCTGCACTTTGCAATTGTGTGCGCCCTGCTTTTCGGATTCGTGGCGTCCGCGGCGTGGACAGCCAACAAACTGCCCGGCTTCTACGACGATTATGCGCAAAACACGGAGGAACCGGCGACGCAATACGTTACGCGGCAAATCGCGATCGCGGCGATCGGCGCGCTTGGCGACACGGCGACGATATTTATCTTCGCCTTTCTGGCGTCGCTCGCGATCCGCACGGCGACCGGCGACGAGTCCGCTTTACGGCATGTTGTCCTTGCGGATCCGGATGGCGTCGCGCGGCCGGGATCGGTCCTTCGCGCGCTCGCATGCGGCCTGCTCGCGTTCGCGATTTTCATGGCCGCGAAATATATTGAGGACGATCTTCACTACCTGTTCGTCCCCACGGAAACCGTCTTGTCGGCATCGGCATCGAGCCTCATGACGCGCGAGGTTTCGTATCTGCTCAATGCGCCGCTGCATGCCCAGCATGCGTTTCAGTACGCGGCCGGCTGGACCGTCGTCGTGGGCTCGCTTTGGCCGTTTTTCCGTACAAGGCGCATCGGCATGTCGGCCGCGATCGTGTGGGCGCTCATCACCGCGGAACGCGGCGATACCGCGGGCGAAGACCTTTTCCATGTCGCGATGTCGCTCGTGCAGTGGATCGGCATCTACGTATTCGTTACCGTCCTAGCTAGGCGACAGGGTCTCGCCTACCTCGTGATGTTCTGGGCCATGAGCGTTTCGGGGCAGTTTTACGGCCTCTATCGGTTCGGCTTCGCGTCGTCGCACCCCTTCGACGTCGCGACGATCGAGCGATCGGTTCTGGTGTTCGGACCAATCGTCGCGCTGACGATTTGGGGTGTCGTGCGCTGGCGGCGGTGTGCGACCGTAACCTGGCAACATCGCCCGCCGTCTAGAGGCGGCGCGCTCAATACGTGATAGATTTCTTCCGCTAAACGCCCGCGGAGTACTATCACGTGGTTGGCGAGGATCGGTTTTATTCACGTCCGTCCCCAACGCAGACTGTCGTCGTGCTCGCGGTCGCCGCGTTCGTCATGTTCGGCGCGTCGAAGATCGTCACGCCGCCGAATCCCTTTGGAACTCGGCCCGACGTAAAATTAACACCCGACAAAGCCGAGGCGCTTGGCGCCGCATACCTCGCTCAGTTTGGCCTCGATCCGACCGGATTTCGCTCGGTCACGAAATTCGATGACGATTGGACGACGATCTACAATGGCCCGACCTGGGATTTCGGCGCCGACGCGGCGGCACAAGACTTTGGCGCGTATTTCCAAAACCAACCGACGTGGCTCACCCGATGGTTCAAATACGACTCTCACGAACAATACGGGACGAAGATTTCCGACGACGGCAGACTTCTTTTTATCAATGAATACATCCCCGTCGACATACCTCTAAACACGGCTACACGCGACGAGGCTGTTTCGTTAGCGCGAGAAGCGTTGATTCAGATGTCGTTTTATACAGACGGCGATTGGCGCGTACGAGAAATCGAACCGACCCGCCTGAAGCACCGCTGCGATTTCACAATCGCATGGCAGGACGTATCGGCAAATACCAACGGTATCCGCCGTACGCGCGACGTGATCGTTCGTGGCGATCGTGCGGCAATGATCACGGAGCTTCGATACGAATACCCGCGCCCATTTCGCGCCGACTTCGACTTTCCTGTCGAAATATTCGCCCGAACCAAGAACGCCGCTCGCATTTGGATCACGCGGATCGTCATCGGCATCGTTTCCCTGAGAACGCTGTCGCAAATTTTTCGTCGAAAGGTCGCCCGCAGCGATTTGAAGTTCGCCGTTTCATGCGTCGCCATATTCGGTCTTCTTCCTCTGTTGGCGGAAGTCACCATCGATGCGCCGGCATACTGGCGCGATTTTTTTTCCATGCCGATTGGCCGCTATCCGATCGGATCCGGCACGAGCTGAAGCAGATCGCCTTTGGCGCGCTAATCTTTTCCCTTTGGGTTATTGCAATCGCGTTTTCAGGTATTGTCTTACTCCGAGCGGAAACCGGCGACGATCAACCGTTTCGTCGACTATTTTTTTCCGATCCCGACGGAGTCCGGCGACCGGCCGCGTTGCTACGCGGCGTTGCGGCCGGTTGTATCGCATTTTTATTCCTCCTTTTTGCAGACGACCTGGCGACAGATTTTTCCTATTTGTTTACGCCGCACAGATTCAATTTTTTCCCGTCCCCGGAATCGACTGGATTAGACACTCTCGCCCTCACGTACCTTCTAAGAGGTCCGATGGTTGCGGGAGGAATCTTTCGAGAGTCGATGTGGTTTACGGCAGTTTGCGCCGCGCTTCGCCCCTTCTTGCGCACGCGTCGTGCGGCCGGACTCGCCGCAATGCTGTGGGCACTACTGAACGTGAATTTGGGTTTCTGGGGCAACGCGCCTCTCTCTTCATCAATATTCGAAATGATTTTTTGGTCAGCGACTTTTGCGTTCATGTTCTTTCTCGCGCGGTGGCAGGGCTCCGCGTATCTGATCGCCATGTGGTTGTGGAATACGCGTCGCGAGTTTTTCAGTGTTTTCCGTTTTGGCTTTGATTCATCGCACCCCTTCGACGTCGCGACGATCGAGCGATCGATTCTGGTGTTCGGGCCGATCGTCGCGCTGACGATTTGGGGGATTGTGCGCTGGCGGCGGGGTGCGACCGAGCAAGCGCGGATCGCCGGCCTCGTACCCGCTCCCTGACGGTCGCTGCTCCAATTCGAATGAAAACACGCCGAAAGCCGAGGCATGACCACCCGCTCCCTGACGCGCGCGGCTCTGTTGCCGGTGCTTCTTCCGAGTCGCCGCCACATCGAGTGAACGGGGTGGCCGCTTGCTGACGCGCGCGGCTCTGACATTCTCCGCGACTCCGCGTGAAAATTGCGATTCATTCCGCATTCCGAAATCCGCATTCCGCATTCCTACAAGCCGATCACCTGCCGGTCCTCCAGGCGCTTGATGCGGTCGCGGATATCGGCGGCGCGTTCGAATTCCAGGTTCTTCGACGCCTGTTTCATCTGACGGCGAAGTTCGTTGATGAGTTGCGGGATTTCGTCGCGCTTCACGTCGTCGAGTTCGTCGTCGGTCAGCGTTTTGACCGTGACGTAATCCTTCTCGTAGATGCTCGTCAGCACGTTCGAGATCGCTTTCACGATCGATTGCGGCGTGATGCCGTGCTCGGCGTTGTAGGCCGCCTGGATTTCGCGGCGGCGTTCGGTCTCGTCGATCGCGCGGCGCATGCTGTCGGTGACGCGGTCGGCGTATAGAATCACCGTGCCGTTCACGTTGCGCGCGGCGCGGCCGATCGTTTGCAAGAGACTCGTTCCCGATCGCAGAAAGCCCTCCTTATCGGCGTCGAACACGGCGACGAGGCTCACCTCCGGCAGGTCCAGTCCCTCGCGCAGAAGGTTGATGCCGACGAGCACGGAAAACTTCCCCTGGCGCAGGTCGCGCAGGATGCCGATGCGCTCCAGCGTGTCGATTTCGCTATGCAGATAACGCACCGGCAACGCGAGGTCGCGGTAATACTCCGTCAGGTCCTCGGCCATCCGCTTGGTCAGCGTGGTGACGAGCACGCGCTCGTCGCGCTCGATGCGCGCGCGGATTTCGTCCAACAGGTCGTCCACCTGGTTGCCCGCCGGACGCACCTCGACCCGCGGGTCCATGAGCCCGGTCGGGCGGATCACCTGCTCGACGACGACGCCGTCGGCTTTTTTCAATTCGTAATCGGCCGGCGTCGCGGAGACGTACACGATCTGCCCGAGGCGCTCCTCGATCTCCTCGAACTTCAGCGGCCGGTTGTCGAGCGCGGACGGGAGGCGGAACCCGTATTCCACGAGCGCCATCTTGCGCGAGCGGTCGCCGTGGTACATCGCGCCAAGCTGCGGGATCGACTGGTGGCACTCGTCGATGAAGGTGATGAAGTCATCCGGGAAATAGTCGATCAGCGTCCACGGCGGCTCTCCCGCCTCGCGGCCGTCCATGTGCCGCGAATAGTTCTCGATACCCGAACAGAATCCGAGCTGTTCGATCATCTCCAGGTCGTAGAGCGTGCGCTGCGAGAGACGTTGCTCCTCGAGCAGCTTGTTGTTGGCGCGAAGCTGCGCGACGCGGTCCTTGAGTTCCAGGCGGATGTCGTTGAGCGCGCGCTGGAGCGTTTCGCGATCCGTCACGTAATGGCTGTTCGGAAAGACGCCCACGCGCGGAAGCCGGCGGATCACCTGGCCGCGCAGCGGATCGATCTCGCTGATGCGCTCGATTTCGTTGTCGAAAAACTCGATGCGGATCGCGACCTCGTCCTCGTAGGCCGGAAAAATTTCGACCGACTCTCCGCGCACGCGAAACGCGCCACGGAAAAAGTCCACGTCGTTTCTTGCGTATTGCATCGCCACGAGCTGGCGTAGCAGGTCGTCGCGGTCGATCGTCTGACCGGGCTCGTAAACCTTCAGCATCTTGTTGTATTCGTGCGGGCTGCCGAGGCCATAGATGCACGAGACGGACGCGACCACGATGACGTCGCGGCGCGTCAGCACACTGCGCGTCGCGGAGTGGCGCAGCCGGTCGATGCGCTCGTTGATGGCGCTGTCTTTTTCGATGTAGGTGTCCGTTCGCGCGATGTACGCCTCGGGCTGGTAGTAGTCGTAGTAGCTGACGAAATATTCCACGGCGTTGTCGGGAAACAATTCCTTGAACTCGCCGTAGAGCTGCGCCGCGAGCGTCTTGTTGTGCGCAATGACAAGCGCCGGCCGGTTCGTCCGCGCGATGACGTTGGCCATCGTCAGCGTCTTGCCGCTGCCGGTCACGCCGAGCAGCACCTGATGCCGGTCGCCCGCCTCGACGCCGGCGACAAGTTGCGCGATCGCCGTGGGTTGATCGCCCTTGGGCGGATACGCATCGATCAGGCGGAATTGGTCGGGCATGGGATCATGGCTCCACGGCGCGGCCCGCGCCGCTCGAAACAATAATTATGGCAAAGCGCGCGGAATTCGGGTAGCACCATGCCGAATCCGAGCCGCCCCATGAACGCACCCAACGCCGATACGCCCCTGTTCTTCGCCGTCGCCGCTCCCGGCACGGAAGGCTTGCTCTACGACGAGATTTCCGACCTCGGTGCCGCGAACGCGATCATCGTCGAGGGCGGCGTCGAGTTTGGCGGGGATCTCGAAACGCTTTATCGCGTCAACCTCTGGTCGCGCCTGGCCAGCCGCGTCGTGAGGCGTCTGGCGACGTTTCCCGCCGTCTCGTTTCCGGAGCTACACCGCAAGACGCGCAACCTCCCCTGGGATATTTTCGTGCGCCGCGGCGATGGCGTCGATGTTCGATCGACCGCGCACGCCTCGCGCCTGACCATGAAACGCAAGATCGAAGACGTCGTTTTCACCGCGATCCGCGATCGCGTCGCGGGCGTCGAAAAAGGCGAAGATCAGCTCGTCCTCGTACGCTTCTTGCACAATGCCTGCACCGTCTCCGCCGACACATCCGGCGAACTCCTGCATAAGCGCGGCTATCGCGAACTGACCACCGCCGCCCCGCTGCGCGAAACGCTGGCCGCCACGATCTTGCGTCTCGCGGAGTACGACCCGCACGAGCCGCTTGTCGATCCGATGTGCGGCTCGGGCACGATGGCGCTCGAAGCCGCGCTCATCGCGCTCGATCGCGCGCCCGGGCGCGAGCGCGTCTTCCGGTTTTTTCGCCATCGCGATTTCGATGCGCGGCTTTGGCAGCGCCTCATCGCCGACGCCGATTCCCGCCAGCGGCGCACGCCCCCCGCGCCGATCCTGGCGGCGGATCAAAGCGGCGGAGCGCTGGCCGCCGCTCACGGCAATCGCGAGCGCGCCGGGCTCGAGGCCGCGGTGGAGATCGTACGCGCGAACATCAACCAGGTGCGCGCCCCGAATCTGCCGGGGCTCGTCGTACTTGATCCACCCTACGGACGGCGCATGCGCGACGGCGATCCGGGCGCGGTGTACGACACGATCGGGCATGCGTTGAAGGCCCGGTTCGCGGGATGGCGTTTTGCGTTGCTCGCGCCCGACTTTCGGCTGTTTCAGCGCGCGCGCCTGCGATACGAAAAGCGCCACACGCTTTTCCACGGAGGGCAGCGCGTGGAGCTTTTCGTCGGGCGCATCGCCGCAAAGTAAAACGGGGCGGCGCGATGGACGCCGCCTCTCCGGCAGGCGCCGGATATTTTAACCGTTCGCCTTCGGCTCGTTCGGGTCGTTCTGTTCGTTCGGCTCGGTCGTATCGCCCGCGTAATGCGTGTTGCGAACGTCTTTCCCCTTGACCATGAAAATGACCTGCTCCGCGAGATTCGTCGCATGATCGGCCATGCGCTCGAGGAACTTGGCGATCGACTGAACGTGGATACCGCGCTCCACGACGGCGTTGTCCTTGATCATCATGTCGAGCAGGTCGCGGATGATGCGGTGAAAATAGTTGTCCACGATGTCGTCGCGCTCGATCACCTCGTCGGCCAATTGCGTGTCGGCATTGACGAAGGCGTTGATCGCGTCGCGCACCATCGTCTGCACGACCTCGGCCATCTTCGGCGTGTCGACATACGGCTTGAGCGGCGGCTCCTGGTTCAGCAGCGTCACGCGCTCGCAGATGTTGACCGCCAGATCGCCGATGCGTTCCAGCTCGTTGGCCATCTTCATGATCTGCGTGATGAAGCGCAGGTCCGAACCCATCGGCTGGCGCTTGGCGAGCACAAGGAGCGAAAGCTCGTCGATGCGGACCTCGTCCCGGTTGACGAGGTGATCGAGGTCCATGGTCTCTCGCGCCAGCGCGCTGTCGCGCTCCACGAGCGCCTTGACGGCCTTGGCGATCATCTGCTCGCAACGGCCCGCCATGTACAGGATCGTCTCGCGAATCTCCTGCAACTCCTGCTCAAATTCCCTGTCGGTGTGCACCCGAATCATTTTTGATCCTTATCCCTGCCGGCTCTCACCCGAATTTTCCGGTGATGTATTCCTCCGTGCGACGGTCCGCCGGCGACGTAAAAATGGTGTTCGTATCGTCGAACTCGACGAGCTCTCCCATCAGAAAAAACGCGGTCTTGGTCGAAACGCGCGCCGCCTGCTGCATGTTGTGCGTCACGATGACGATCGTGTAGTCCACCATAAGCTGGTGGATGAGGTCTTCCACGTGCGCCGTCGCGATCGGGTCGAGCGCGGAACAGGGTTCGTCCATCAAGATAACGTCCGGGTCCACGGCGAGCGCACGCGCGATGCAAAGGCGCTGCTGCTGCCCGCCGGACAGGCTCGTCCCCGGCTTGCCGAGGTGATCTTTCACTTCGTCCCACAGGGCCGCGCGGCGAAGCGAGCGCTCGAGTATCTCGTCGGCGTGCGCGCGCCGGATGGCGCCCGTGAGTCTCAAGCCCGCCAGGACGTTGTCGCGCACGGACATGGTCGGGAACGGATTGGGCTTTTGAAAGACCATGCCGACGCGCCGGCGCAGCGCGACCGGATCGACGGCGCGGTCGTAAATGTTGTGGCCGTCGATGACGATCTCGCCGCCCACGCGGCCGCCGTCGACCAGTTCGTGCATGCGATTGAGGCACCGGATGAACGTGGACTTGCCGCAGCCCGACGGCCCGATGATCGCGGTGACCTCGCGCGAGGCGACGTTGATATTGATGCCCTTCAGCACCTCGTGCGATCCGTACCACGCGTGGAGATCGCTGATTCTGATTTTCTCGCCGTTGCCGGACACTCCAAATCCTCCGCGGTCGCGCCCCGGCCTCGCGGCAAAAGCCCGAACGCTCGATCGACTAATATATACGTTTTTGCAAGCGATTGCGCAGGTAGATCGCAAACCCGTTCAAAACGAGAAGGATGACGAGAAGCACCACGATGCCGGCCGCGGCGTCCGTGACGAATCCCGCCTGCGGCCGCGAGAGCCAGTTGAAAATCTGGATCGGCAAAACGGTGAACGGCGACAGCAGGCCGTCGGGCAGGAAGCCGACGTACGTCAGCGCGCCGATCGTGATGAGCGGCGCGGTCTCGCCGATGGCGCGCGCGACCGAAAGAATGGTGCCGGTCAGAATCCCCGGAGCGGCCATCGGCAGCACGACCCGGCGGATCGTCTGCCAGCGCGTCGCGCCGAGGGCGAAGCAGCCCTCGCGAAGGGCATTCGGCACCGTAGCGAGCGCCTCGCGCGCGGAAAGAATGATGACCGGCAGAATCAAAAGCGCCATCGTCAGCGCGCCGGCGAGAATGCTTCGGCCCAGGTGCGCGAAACGCACGAAAATCTCCAGGCCGAGCAAGCCGTAGATGATCGAGGGCACGCCCGCGAGGTTCGCAATATTGACCTCGATGATGTTCGCGACACGGCTCTTGCGCCCGTATTCCTCGAGGTAAATCGCGGCCGCGATGCCGACGGGAATGGCGATGGCGGCCGTCACGGCGATCAGGAACAGGGATCCGATCAGCGCGGGCCAGATGCCCGCTTCCTCGGGCTTGCGCGACGGGTAGGAGCGGATGAAATCAAGCGAGAGGCGCCCCAACGAGTCGATGAGAACGTCGCCGACGAGCACGACAAGAACGACAAGCGGAAGAATGGTCGCGCCGGCGCACAGCCCGACAAAAAACGACTCGCGGTATCGGCCCTTGCGTTGATGCATGGCGTCAGAGCTTCCGCCGGAAGCGGCGCGCCAGGCGTTGGCTCGCCATGTTCATGCCCAGGGTGACGACAAACAGCGACATGCCGATGACGAAGATCGTCTTGTATTCGAGCGTGCCGTGCGGCGTATCGCCTAGCGCCACCTGCACGATGTAGGCGGTCATCGTCTCGATCGGAACGCGCGGGTCGAGCGTCAGGCGCGGCTGCTGTCCCGCCGCGATGGTGACGACCATCGTCTCGCCGACCGCGCGCGAAACCGCCAGCGTGACGGACGCCGCGATGCCCGAGAACGCGGCGGGGACGACCACGCGGAAGATCGTCGGCAGCCGCCCGGCGCCGAGCGCGAACGCGCCCTCGCGCAAACTGACGGGCACCGCGTAGAGGGCGTCCTCCGAAAGCGAGGAGATGAGCGGGACAATCATGATGCCCATGACGATCCCCGGCGACAGCGCGTTGAAACCCGCGAGGCCGGGGACGATCTTCTGCAACAACGGCGTCACGAAAACGAGCGCGAAGTAGCCGTATACGATCGTCGGCACGCCCGCGAGGATCTCGAGCGCCGGCTTCAACGTCTTGCGCACGCGCGCCGGCGCGAACTCCGAGAGATAGATCGCCGAAAGAAGGCCGAAAGGCACCGCGACCGCGACGGCGATCGCCGTCGTCAGCAGCGTGCCGGACAGAAGCGGCCAGATGCCGAAATGTTTGTCGACGAAAAGCGGCGTCCATTGCGTGTCGAGGAAAAACCGCGAAAACGGCACTTCGGCAAAGAAGCCCGCCGATTCGAACGCGAGGATGAAAACGATGCCGAAAGTGGTGAAGACCGAGATCAGCCCGCAGGCGAACAGGCCGATCTCGATCGCCTTTTCGGAAATCGGTTGCGTGGTATTGGCGCTTTTTTCCACGATACCCCGGCCGCGCTATTCGGGTTTCGCCGTCTCGCCCGGGGCATCAACGGGAGGCGCCGCTTCGCCGCCGGCCTCGGCCGTTTTCGCCTCGCCTCCGCCCGCCTCTTCACCGGCCAGTAGCTGCTCCACGGTGACGCCGACCTTGGATCCGCCCGAAAACATGGAGCCCGTCGTGCGATCGGCAAAGCGTTTGAGCGCGAGCCGGTACCCCTGATCCGGCAGCGGGATGTATCCGACCTCCCGGGTGAGCGGACCGCCGTGCTCCAGGTAGTAACGCACGAACGCGTCAACCTCGGGCCGCGTATTGGCCGCTTCCTTGCTTGCGTAAATGAAGATCGGCCTTGAGAGCGGCTGGTAGGTTCCGTTCCCCACGGTTTCCATGCTCGGGGCGACAGGCTCGTTGCCGTTTTCGGGATTGCCATCGTCGATCGGAACGAGTTTCAGCTTCGCCGCGTTCTCGGCGTAATACGCAAACCCGAAAAATCCGAGGGCGAACTTGTCGGTCGAAACGCCCTGCACAAGCACGTTGTCGTCCTCGCTCGCGGTGAAATCGCCGCGGCTCGCGTGCTCCTTGCCGACAATGGCCTCCGTGAAATAGTCGTATGTACCGGAATCGACGCCGGCACCGAACAGATGCAACTCCTCGTTCGGCCATTCCTTACGCACGTCGCTCCATTTCATGATCTTGCCCTGGGCTTCGGGCTCCCAGATTTTCTTGAGATCGGCGACAGTCATGGACGCGATCCAGTCGTTTTCGGGATGCACGACGACCGCGAGGCCGTCGTACGCGACCGGAAGCTCGACGTACTCCACGCCTTTCGCGGCACACGCTTCGACCTCCGCGGATTTGATGGGCCGCGACGCATCCGCGATGACCGTCTCCCCGGAGCAGAATTTCTTGAAGCCTCCACCCGTGCCGGAAATGCCGACCGTGACGCGAGCCTTCGTGACTTTCTGGTATTCCTCGGCGACCGCCTCCGTGATCGGGAAAACGGTGCTGGAGCCGTCAACGGCGATGACGCGATCCGCGAACGAAGGATCCGCGTCCGGCGCCGCCGCAGCTTGTCCCTGATCGGACGCCGGCGGCTTGCCGCATCCGGCGAGGGCGATCAAGGCGACGCAAGCAAATAACACAACGTATTTTCGATAACCTGCCCAATACCGCATGGTCGGAAACCCCTTTGCGTGGATGGTGGCGACGCAGGGAGCCTAGAAGCTCAATGTCACAACCGTGTGACAAAAACCGAACGAACGAAAAAACATGAAAAAAATCGATTTTCAACGTCGGCGAGGCGCAACAGGCGCGCGGGTGGCCTTTAGCCGCCGGCAGGCGCCGATGGCAGGGCGATCCAGAAGATGCTGCCATGCGGCTCGACGGCGTCCACGCCCACCTGCCCCCCCATCGCCTCGACCAGGTGCTTGACGATGGCAAGCCCAAGTCCGGTCCCCCCCAGATCGCGCGATCGTCCCGGATCAACGCGGTAAAAACGCTCGAAGATCCGCGGCCGATGGCGCGGCTCGATCCCCGGCCCGTTGTCGGTCACCGACAGGCGGATGCGATCGCCTTCGCGCGCGGCCGATAACACGATCTCCCCCTGCTCCGGCGTGTACTTCACCGCGTTGTCGATGAGATTGATCATCACCTGGTCGAGCGCCTTGGCGTCGCCGAGCGCCATCAGGTCGTCCGCGGCCTCGATGCGTACGCGATGGCGCCTGGCGCGCACCGCCGGCTCGAGCGCCTCGGCCGCGCGGCGCAGGATGCCCGCGGCGGAAACCGGCGCCGCTTTTCGCGGCGAATTTCCCGACTCGATGCGCGAAAGCTCCAGCAGGTCGTTGATGATGTTCGCCAGGCGGTCGGCGTTGCGGTAGATCGCCTCGGCGAAGGGCCGGGCCGCGTCCGGCTCGTCGAGCGCGCCGGCGAGAAGCGTTTCGGCGTTCGCGCGAATGACGCTGATCGGCGTTCGCAACTCGTGCGAAACGTTGGACGCGAAATCGCGGCGAACGGTTTCCAGGCGGCGCAATTCGCTTATGTCATGCAGCACCACGATATGCCCGCCGCCGGGCACCGGCGTCACGCGGCCGAACAGACGGCGCGGCGTCGGGCCGGGAAGATCGAACTCCAGCGTCGCGGATTCGAGATGCCGGGCCGCGCGGTCGATCTTTTCGCGCAATTCCGGCACGCGGATGATGTCCGCGAGCGGCCGGCCGCGCGGATTTTCGATAATGCCCAAAGAGTCGATCGCGGCGCGGTTCACAAGCGTCACGCGCAACGCCTTGTCCATCGCGATCACCGCGTCGCTCATGCCCTCGAGCACGGCGATGAAGCGGTCGCGCTCCGTCGCCACGGATTGCAGCATCGCCTCGAGTTCGTCGGCCAGAAGGCGCACCGAACGATCGGCGCGGCTGACCGCCGCGAGCCCCGCATCCGGCGGCGTGCCCGATCGCGCCACGGCGCGCGCGCTTTCGACAAGCGCCCGCATCTCGGCGGCGACGGCGCGTGTCGTCAGCCGGTTGACCGCGAGGGCGATCAAAAGGCCAAGGCCGGCTGCCAGGGAAAAGAGAAACGAGAAGCTCGCCGCCTTGTCCGGCCACAACCCGAGAGCGAGCGCGGCGGCCCCCGCCGCGGCCAGCAATACGAATAGGGCGCTTGCGCGAATACGCCGCCCGCGAAACGAAAGAGGCAAGAATCACGCTCCGGGAACTTTGTCCCGGAAACGATACCCGACCCCGCGCAATGTTTCGATATAGTCTTCCGCGGCGCCGAGCTTGTGGCGAAGGCGTTTGACGTGCGTATCGACAGTGCGCGTCGTGACGTCAGCCTGGATGCCCCACACGTCGTCCAACAGGCGCTCGCGCGTCTGCACACGGCCGCGGCGCATAACAAAGGTCGTCAACAGGCGAAATTCGAGCGCGGTCAGAACGACTTCTTCATCCGCCACCCACACGCGGTGGCTTTGCTCGTCGATACGCAGCACGCCAAACACGAGCGGTTCGTCCTCGGACGCGGGCTGGCCCGCCCGGCGGCGCAGCACGGCCTTGATGCGCAACATCAGCTCGCGCACGGAAAACGGCTTGACGACGTAGTCGTCCGCGCCGACCTCGAAACCCACGACGCGGTCGATCTCGTCGCCGCGCGCGGTCAGCATGATGACCGGGATATCGCGCGTGCGAGCGTCCGCGCGCACCAGGCGGCACAGTTCCGTGCCGCTCGCGTCCGGCAACATCAGGTCGAGGAGAATCAGCTCCGGCAGGCGATCGCCCGCAAGGCGGGTGCGGGCCTCGGCGCCGGTTTTGGCCGTCGCCGGGTTGAACCCCTCGCGCTTGAGGTTGAATTCGAGCGTCGCGGCCAGATCGGCCTCGTCCTCGACAATGAGAACCATCCCCGACATACGCGGCTTATTGTTCATGGCCCCGTGACGTTCGTGTGACGCGCCGGTTACGACGCCGATACAAATTTGCCGCGCGCCCGTGACACCGTCACGCGCGCGCCGATCCGATTTCGTAGATCCGATACGGCAGCTCGCTCATCCCAAGCGCTTCGTACGCGCGACGGGCGATCGCGTTGTCGCGCTCGACGTAGAGGCGCACACCCGCCACGCCGCCGGCGCGCGCGGCCTCCTCGCGCGTATGTTGCCAGAGCGCGCGATAGACTCCGCGCCGGCGAAATTCGCGATCGACGTACACCGACTGGATCCACCAAAAAAGGCCGTTGCGCCAGTCGCTCCACTCGAACGTCACCATGAGCTGGCCGACGATCCGCGCACCCTCGACGGCCACGATGTAAAAGCCGCGCCGCTCGTCATTGAACACGCCGCGGGTTCCGGAAAGAACCGTGTCGGGATCAAGCCGCCGGTGTTCGGTTTCGAGCGCCATCTCCATGCTCTGACGTGCAATATCGGGCGCGTCGTCCGCCCGCGCACGACGCACGACAAACGTGCGGGCCGCTTCTTCGCCCGGCGCGCCGCCCGTTAGCATCCGCAACCTCCGTCGTCGTCGTCGTCGCCGGCCGGCACCGCGTCGTCGTCCGCTTCGCCGCTCACCGAATCGTCGTCACCCGGAAGGTCGCCGTCATCGTCAATGTCGTCATCCGCGTCATCATCCGTGTCGTCATCCATCACGTCGTCATCGGCATCGTCGTCCATCGCGTCGTCGTCCGTCGCGTCGTCGTCCGTTGCGTCGTCGTCCGTTGCGTCGTCATCCGTTGCGTCGTCGTCCGTTACATCGTCGTCCGTTGCGTCGTCGTCAGCACTATCATCGTCGTCGCCCGCGGGCGGCCAAACCAGTGCGTCGGCGTTCGTCTCTGCCATGCGCGTCACGAGGAGGTCATACGGCTCGTCTTGTTCGTTCACGATACCCGTGTTGCCGTTTTCGCCGTCGAATCGCCCCTCGGCCGGCTCGTCCATGTAGCTGAACCAATGGATGCCGACGACGTGCGCACTTTCGAAAGCCGCGCGCGCGAATCCTTCGTAGAAATCCGCTCGCTCGGCCTGCGTATCGACGGTGTAGAAAAACCAGTCGTAGGGATTGGTGTTCGGCAGGCCGGAATCGTAGGCGCGCACGTTGAATTCGCTGACCATCACCGGCAGACCGGTCAGCGCGTGAAATTCGGCCCATTCGTCGTGCGGGCTCGCCCAACTGAACAACGACGCGATGCCGTCAAGCAGCGGCTCGTAAAACGGATAGACCGTGTAATGGTTCAAAGACAGCACGTCGACGTACGGCGCGCTTGCCTCGACGATCGCCTTCGATATCGCCCAGCTCACGAAACGCACGCCGAGTATCAGGTGATTCGGGTCCGCCGCGCGGATGCGGTCGGTTGTCTCCATGAAAAACTTGTCGGCGACGAGGGCGCCAAACGCGACGCGGTCTTCCTTCATGGGCGATTGCAGCGACATGGGCGTCGTGTCCGTCATCGGCAGCAGATCGTCGAACGACGTCAGGCTCATTCCCCACGCGCTGTTGAAGGCCGCGACGTCGCCGCCATAACGATCGACGAGAAAATCGACGAGAGCGATCTTGCCCGCCGCCGTCTCGGGGAACGCGAAGTACTCGGCGAACAGATCCTTCACCGAACGCCAGTCCGGACCCCAACGGAGCTCGTTGTCGAGAAACCAGCCGACGAGATTTTCGTCCGCGGCGCGCGGTGTCACCTGTTGCGCCACGCGCGTATCGACGAAATCGAGCCAGCCAGGATCGAAGTAATCGGTCACCTCACCGTATTGCCAATTCGCGTCGGCGAGGCCGAGGTTGACGGTGTAAGGCATGTCGTTCTCGAAAAGCGACACTTTTCCCCACGATCCGATGGTGTTGAAACCCCAGGTTTGCAAGCGGTCGCGCGTCGTCTCGGCCCACGCCGCCTCGTCGCCGTATATTGCAAGGATGTTTTGCTGATAGGGGCTATAGCCAAGGTCCGGCGCGTAATAGCCCGACGGATCGACAACGCACACGCCGAGCGAGAAAAAGCGCGCACCGTCCGGGTCGAGCAGCCACCAGCGGCCGTCCGCCTGCCCGGTGGAAAAATACGCCGCGAACGCGGAGCCGCAAAAAGCGGCAAGCCCGACGGTCGCAAGAATCAGCCGACGTATTTGTTTCATGCTTGTCATGCCCGGCGTCGCGCGCGAGGATACCCCATCTCCCCTTCCGGACAAACCATAAAGACGCGACCCGGATGACTCGAACGAACGCGGACTACGAGCGAATCCGCCGCCTGCTTGCCGGGCGGCGCTTGCCGTGCGCGTTTGTCGACCTCGACGCGTTCGACCACAATGTCGGGACGGCCGCGGCGATGGTGCGCGGATCGGGCAAGACGTTGCGCGTCGCGACGAAATCGCTTCGTGTTCCCACGCTCATCGCCCGCGCGATCGACGGCCTGGGCGATGTCGCCGGCGGCCTCATGACGTACACAGCCGAAGAAACGCGCCATCTGGCGACGCTCGGTCATCGGGACTTTTTGATCGCCTACCCCACCGTGCAGACCGGCGATCTTTCGATTGTCGCCCAGCTTTCGCGCGAGGGATCACGCGCGTGTCTGGTGATCGACGACAACGCGCATCTTGACGCGCTCGATGCCGCGGGGCGCGCCGCGGGCGTCATGCTTCAGGCCGTCCTCGAGATCGACATGGCGTGGCGGCCGTTCGGTGACATGGTGCATCTGGGCGTGAGACGCAGCCCCGTTCGAACGGGCGGCGACGTGCTTCGGCTCGTGCGTCACGCCGAAACGTTACCAAACGTGCGCGTCACGGGGATCATGGCCTACGAGGCGCAGGTCGCGGGGATGACCGATGCCAATCCGTTCACGCGAGCGGCCAATCCGGTCAAGCGTCTCGTGAAAAGTCGGTCGATCGTCGATGTCGCCGCCCGCCGGCGCGAAATCGCGGCGTTTCTCGCCTCGCAAGGCGTTTCGCTCGAGTTGTTCAACGGTGGCGGCACGGGGAGTCTTGCGGCGACGGTGCTCGAAGACCCGATCACGGAGGTGACGGCGGGCAGCGGCTTTTTCTGCCCGCATCTGTTCGACTACTACCGTAACACCCCCTTCGAGCCGGCCGCGTTTTTCGCGCTGCAAGCCGTGCGCCGCCCGGCGCCCGGCATGGTGACCTGTCACGGCGGCGGATACGTCGCGAGCGGCGAAATCGGCGCGGATCGCCTGCCGCGCCCGTGGCTGCCGCCGGGCGCGGAGTTGCTTTCGATCGAAGGCGCGGGCGAGGTGCAGACGCCCGTCCTGCTGCCGCCCGGCGCGCCGCCGATCGCCCTTGGCGATCCCATCGTCTTTCGCCACGCGAAGGCCGGCGAATTGGCCGAGCACTTCAACACGATCCTGCTTGTGCGCGGCGATGACATCGTCGGCGAGGCGCCGACCTATCGCGGCCTCGGTTTCGCGTTTCTGTGACCGCGCCAAATCGCGCCGGTTCACGAGACCGCTGTCACGAAAGCAGGAACGCGAGGCCGATGCCAAGATACGTCCCGACGGCCAGGCCCAAGAGGCTCGCGGCGAGGCCCGGCAGGATGAGATCGCGATTGCCGATCGCCGCGGCGACCGGTCCGATGAACGCCGGGCCGAAGATCGCCGCCGTCGCGCTCATGATGGCGGTGTCATCGTTGACGCGAAACGCCGCGCAAAGCGCGATGTGCAACGCCATCGACGCGAACAATACGACAGCGACGAAGGCGACGATCGTCGCCGCGCCGTGCGCCAGGGCGCCGACATCCGCAAGCGATCCCACCGCGACGCAGAACACCAGCAAAACGTACTGCCCGAGTTCGTAGGGGCCCGACAAGGCGCGGACGCGCGCCGATAGTCCCGCGACGATCGAAAGACTCGTGAGAAGCAGAATGACAAACGTACTTTCCACCGCGCGGAAAATCGCGGCCGACGCGCCGATCGACACGATCACGATGGCGGCGGCCAAGCCCAGCGCGTTCGCGGCCTGGCGCAAAGTGTCGCGACGCAGCAACTTCTCGAACTCGTCGTCGCGCCAGATTTCTTCGTCGGGAGCGCCCAGGGCTCGTGTGGCGCGCGGAAGAATTTTGCCGAAAAGCGGTTTAGCGACGGAGAGCAAAAACAAGAACACGACGCCGCCGAACAGCACATCCGCCGCGTTCATCTTGACGAAGGTCGGCGCGTCGATCCCCAGCGCGATGCCGATGGCGTTCATGTTCGGCGTGCCGCCGGTGTATACGCCGACGAGCATGCCCGCCACGGCCGACGAATTTTCGACGCGAGCCTGGAAGGCGTAATGCGCGAGCGCCGCCACGATCACGACGACGGCAACCGCCAGGCCGTAGCCGAGCGCGATGGGCCGCGCGTTTCGCGCCGCAACGCGCAGATCGAGCGAAAAAAGCAGCAGCGGAATCGCCAGCGGCACGCTCGCCTCCGCGATCGACTGCGACAGGCCGCCATCCAGCGGCACGCGCGGCAGGTTCGCCAGAAAGATGCCGAACAGATAACAGACGACGACCGGCGACAGGCGCCGCATCGCCTCCACCCGCCGCGTGAGGAAAATCGCGAGCGCGGGAAACGCGAGCAACACGAGCGTCTGCAGCATCGTCAACGGCGAAAACATGGCTCTCCATCCAACACGGCACCCTATGCCGGGTCAATCGGCCAGCAGAAGAGACAGTCCCGCGACGAACAGGATGACGTGGATCGCCAGGCGAAATCGATCTTCGTTCACCTGATGATGAAGGCGGTCACCGAGGACCGTGCCGGCGATAAGCGACGGAATGAGCATCGCGGAAAATTTCAGCGTCAACGGCGTGATGGCGCCTCCGACCGCGAAGCCGGCGACCAGGACGCCGACCAGCACGACCCATAAAAGCGACAAGGTGCTGCGAAAGCGGCTCTTGTCGGTGATGGCCCGCCGCGCGTACATGACGATCGGCGGGCCGCCGGCCGCGAAGATTCCCTCCATCACCCCGCCCAGAAGCAGCCAGAGGTAATCGAACCAACGCACCCGCTCCGGCCGCCTCGGCGCGGCTCCCGGCCGCTCGCGAATAAGCCCCGCCGCCGCGAACGCGATGATGAATGTCGCGTAGAGCACGCGCAGCGTGCGGCTTTGCGCGAGGAAATAGATCGACAATCCCACCGGAACCGCCGCGAGCGAAACAGGCGCGATGCGCGTCCAGAGCTGGCGGTGATCGACGTGCTCGCGATATCGCGCCGCAAGATAAAGCGACAGCGCGAAGTTCATCGGCACGAGCACCGGCACGAGCTGCTCGACGGGGTAGAAATGCGCGCCGAGCGTTAACGTGATGGCGATCGCGCCGAAACCCGTCATCGCCTGCGAGGCGTGCGAGAGAACGACGATGAGGGCAAGCGCGAGGAAGTCGGGCGTCAACACGTCGGGGGATTTTGCGTTGGCGCCTGGTCAGCCGCCGGCAGGCGCGTCGGTGTCGCCGTTCGTTTCGGGCGGCGTTACGGGCGCGCGTTCGGCGTCGATCGCATCGGCCCGCGCGGCGACGTCGAGTATCGCATTTGCGATCGCGTCCGGCACCTCTTCCTGCAAAAAGTGGCCGGCCTGCGTGTGCGTCACGGCGGCGTTCGGCATCAGTTCGTGGACGCGCTTGAACGCGCGGCCGAGCACCGGATCGCGATCGCCCCAGACGATCGCCTCCGGCCCCGTGAATCCCTTGACGAAATCGCGGCAGGTTTCGAGCGCGGGGATCGAAACATGCGAGAGCGAATCCGGCACCATGCGCGCAAGCGCGAGCGGCGCGACGCGCTGGCTGACGCTCGCGAGAGGCAACTTGTACGCCCGCGAGGGCAGACCGCGCATCGAACTCTTGTCGCCCTGCGCGTACGCGAGCACGTTCATCGGAAACCCCAGCCGCTTGTGCACGAACTCGCTGATGCCGGGGACGCGCGCAAAGCGATGGAACGCGGTGGGTTTGAAGCCTGGGCGCGGCGGCCCGAGAACGGTGTTCAGGATCACCATGCCTGCAACGCGGTCCGCGCGCGTGGCGAGCGCGTACGCGCCGATCGGCCCGCCCCAGTCCTGGCCGACGAAGATCAGGCCGTTCAGATCGAGTTTGTCGACAAGATCGCGGATCACCTGACCGTGATTTTCGATGGTGTGCCACGCGGGATCGGACGGCTTGTCGGAATAGCCGAGTCCTACGAGGTCCGGCATGATCGCCCGCACGCCCTTGCCTTCGATCTCGCGCGCGACCTTGCGCCACAGAAAGCTCCACGTCGGGTTGCCGTGCAACATCAGCACGGGCCGTCCCTCGCCCGCTTCCATCACGTGCACGAGATGCTCGCCGAGGGGCAGGATGTAGCGCGTATCGGGCACAAACCGCGCGATCGCCTCGGGCAGATACGGCGCGGGTTGTTTGTCGGACCTGGGCTTCGGCGGCATGAGGAGGTTCCTTTCCGGAGGGCGCGCCATTGTGCTATGACACCCGCCCATGCACAAGCCGAACATGGCTTGCGGGCGATGAACGCGCCGCACCGAACGCGCGAGGTGATCGTCAAATCGCCGCGAGGCGCCATCGAGGGCGGGCTCGTGTTCGCCGTCCTTACGATGATCGCGACGGCGGCCTTCGTTCGCCAGGCGACTCTCTCCGGCAGCAGCGAGCCGCTATTTTTGCGCCCGTACCAGCGGCTGACGACCGCGTCGCCAAACAACGCCGTGCGCCTGTTTGAATTGCTGTCGAACGCGGCGCAGGATGCGGCCGATATGTCCGGCGCCGGCCGATTCCCTTCCATAGACGAGCTGCGCAAAGCGGGCGTGCCGCCCTACGACGAGTCGACGCTCGCGGCTGACCTGCGCGGATTCGCACCCCACGAGACGCATCAACCGTCGTGGGCCGATTATCGTTTCGTGCGCGGCGACGCCGGATTCATCCTGCGCATCATCGATCTGCACGCGGAATATCACCCGCATCCTCACCCGGGCATCGACTACGATCCCGACCGCCGCTACACCTACCAGATCTGGTGGAGCGGCGGCACGCGGCCGGACGATCCCGGCGAACGGCTGCCGGAGGCGGGGTGGATCTGGATCGTCACGCCCGACGATCCGACGATCCTTTTTCCCGCGCGGATGTCGACACCGCCGCCGCCGAAGATGGAGGTGAAGCGTTGAAGCGACGCACCGCCGTTTTCCTCGCGATCGCGGTCGCCATCGCCGCAAGGAGCGCGGCGGCCGAGGACAAGCCGTTCACCATCGGCGTCACGCTGCATCCTTATTACTCGTTCGCGGCAAACATCGCGGGCGACGCCGCGACGGTCGTTCCCGTCCTTCCCGATGGCGCGAATCCGCACAGCTTTCAGCCCGGTCCTGACGACGTGAAACGCCTCGCCGCGATCGACGTGCTGATCGTCAACGGCCTGGGTCACGACGAGTTCATCTTTCCGATGCTGAAAGCCGCGGGACGCGAGGACATGCCGATTGTTCGCGCCAACGAGGGCGTCGCGACCATCAAGGCCGAGGGATCGGACGCGCCGAATCCGCACACGTTTCTTTCGATCAACGCCTCGATCCGGCAGGTGCGAAACATCGCGCGCGGCCTGGGAAAGGCGCGGCCAGACGAGAAGGACACTATCGATGCGAACGCCCGCGCGTACATCGCGCGCCTTCGAAAAATGCTGGCCGGCGCGCAAAAAAGCCTTGGCGCCATCGACATCAAGGACGTGCGCGTGGCGACCGTGCACGACGGCTACGCGTATCTATTCCGCGATCTCGGGTTGACAATCGCGGCCGTCGTGCAGCCGCGGCATGGCATCGAGCCTTCCGCGAAGCAGCTCGCCGACACGGTCCGGCGGATCCGCGAGGCGAACGTGACGGTGCTGTTCACCGAGGCCGATTACACGGGCGGGTTCGACGCGACGCTACGCGAGGAGACCGGCTGCCGCGTCTACAGACTCTCGCATATCGCGGGCGGGGCTTACGGCGCGGACCGGTTCGAGAACGACATGCGCGCCAACCTCGACACCGTCGTGCGCGCGCTCGCCGAGGGCTCGTGAGCGCGGACGCGATCCTGTCGCTTGACGGCGTCACGGTGCGCGCGGGACGCGTCGCGATCGTGCGCGACGTCGACATGCGCGTGCGGCGCGGGTCGATCCACGCGCTCGTCGGCCCGAACGGCGCCGGCAAGACGACACTGCTGCGTGCGATATTTCGCGGCGTGCCGCATGACGGCCGGATCGCGATGCGCTTTGCGCGCGACGGCCGCGTGGGATACGTGCCGCAGCGCGTGGAAGTCCCCGACGCGCTGCCGATGACCGTGGCCGACTTTTTCCAGATCGCGCTCGGGCCGCGCCCGCCGTTTCTGGGTTTGCCGCGCGCGTCGCGCCTCGCGATCGAAGCCGCGCTGGCGCGATTGAACGCGACGCACCTTTTCGCACGACGAATGCGCGATCTTTCGGGCGGCGAGATGCGCCGGGTACTGGTGGCGCACGCCCTGTGCCCGGCGCCGGAACTATTGATCCTCGACGAGCCGGCGACGCATCTCGACCTTCCGGGCACGCGGCTCGTTCACGAATTGTTGCGCGAGTTGCGCGACCGCGACGGCGTGTCGATCCTCATGGTCGCGCACGACACCGGCGCCGTCGCGCGCCTCGCCGACGACGCGACCGGCCTCGACGAGACAGTGCGTTTCGTGGGTCCGGCATCGAGGCTCGCCGAAGCGGAAACGTTGCGTGCGATTTACGGGGCGGAAGGCCATCACGCCCCCGTCACGGTGGATGCGCCATGACCGAATCGGTTGTCGCTTTTCTTTCGTCGGCCGCATCACGCGGCGCATTACCGGAAATTTTCGAGCATGCCTTCATGGCGCGGGGGCTCGTTGCCGCGCTTCTCGTTGGGCCGCTCATGGGCGCCTTCGGAACGCTGGTCGTCGCGCGGAAGCTCGCCTTCTTCACGCAGACCGTCGGCAACGCGGCGATGACCGGCGTCGCCATCGGCCTTCTCCTTGGCGAGCCTTTGCGCGAGCCGTATTTCGGCCTCTACGGCTTTTGCCTCGCGGTCGCGATCGTCATGACGTTTCTGCGCGGACATACGCGCTTTTCGTCCGACACGGCGATCGGCGTCGTGCTGTCTCAGACGCTCGGCCTTGGTGTCGTGATGCTCGTGCTCGTCACCAAGCGGTTCGACATCCACCAGATCGAGGCGGTGCTTTTCGGAAGCCTCGTCACGCTGACGCCGCGCGATGTGGATATTCTCGCGCTGGCCTTCGTGCCCGGACTTTTCGCGTGCGGCTTTCTGTTCAACCGCGTGCTGCTCGCGGGCATCGATCCGACGCTCGCCGCCGTGCGCGGGCATCGGCCGGTTCTTGTCGAATATGTGTTCGTCGTGCTGCTGACGGCGGCGGTCGTCGCGTCGCTGAAGATCGCGGGCGCGCTGCTTGTCCTTGTCCTGACGGTGATGCCCGCCGCCGCCGCTGAGCACGTCGCGCGCGGGCTGCGTGGGTTCTTTTTCGTCGCGGTGATTCTATCGACGATCAGCACCGTTGGCGGCCTTACGCTATCGGGCTATCTCGCGATTCCGACCGGCGGCGGGATTGTCGTCGTGGCCACGGTTTTATTTTACTCGGCGCTGCTATCAAAGGCGGTCGCCGGCGCCGTTCGACGTCAAGGAAACGACTTGCGCCGCCACGGAGGTTTGACATGACGTTTTCGACAATTCGCTTCGGCTGGACGGGCGTTTTCGTATGCGCGCTCGTCTTCACGTCGATCGCGTTGGCCCATGGCGTCGAGCTTTGGGTGGAAGCCAACGGGCTGACGGTGCGCGTCGAGGCTCACGCAAGCGACGGCGAACCGGTGGCCGACGCGGACATCACCGCCAAAACGCCCGAGGGAGCCCACATCGCCGAGGGCAAGACGGACGCCAAGGGCGTGTTCAGTTTTGAGGTAGAGGCGCCGGCGGACCTGGTGATCCGCCTGGAGAGCGACACGCATCACCACGCGAAGTTTACGCTGTCGAGGATGGAGTTCGAAACGCCGCCGGCAACGCCTTCGCCCACGCCAACGCCGCCCGTCGTCCCGCCGCTTCCGACGCCGACGCCGACCGCGGACTAGCCCCGATACGTCAGGAACCGGACGCTGAACAGGCGGGCGTCGTCCAGAAAGACGCGGCGCGTTCGAAAACCGTGATCCTCGGCCAGCGACGCGAACGAATCCAGCGAATATTTGTAGGACGACTCCGTGTGGATCGATTCACCCCTGCGAAACGCGACGAACGTGCCGCCGATGCGCACGGCCTGATCGCGCCGGCTGACCAGGTGCATCTCGATGCGCGAACGCTCGGCGTTGAAATGCGCGCGGTGCTCGAACGCATCGAGATCAAAACGCCCGTCGAGTTCGCGATTGATGCGCGCGAGAATGTTCTTGTTGAACGCAGCGGTCACGCCCGCCGCGTCGTTGTAGGCAAGCTCCAGCGTTTCGCGCGGCTTCACGAGATCGACGCCGATCAGGAATCCGCCGCCGGCGCCGACGACATCGGCGACATGGCCGAAAAACGCGGGAATGTCGGCCGGATCGAAGTTGCCGATCGTCGAGCCGGGGAAATAGACGACGCGCGCGCCGGCACCCTGGGGCAGGTCGGGCAGCTCGAAATCGCCCGTGTAGTCGGCGCACACCGGCAGCACCGCCAGATCCGGATACGCAAGGTTGACGTCCGCGGCCGCGCGAAGAAGATGATCGCGGGAAATGTCGATCGGCACATACGCCGCGGGTTTTTCGAGATAATCGAGCAGCACGCGCGTCTTGGTGCTTGTGCCGCTGCCGTATTCGATGAGCACCGCGCGCGCGCCGATAAACTGGGCCATCTCGGGCGCGTGTTTCATCATGATGTCGAGCTCGGTGCGCGTTGGGTAATATTCGGCAAGCGCGCAGATGCGCTCGAATAGCTGCGAGCCGCGCGCGTCGTAGAAGTATTTACACGGCAGCGTCTTGGGACGGGCGGTGAGACCGTCCATCACCTCGGCGAAAAAGGTCGCTTCATCGGGCGCGAAATGAAGCGCCTCCACGGTCGCGGTGTCGTCCACGCTTTTCATACGTCTTTCGCGAGGCGGATGCCCGAAAACTGCCAGCGTGCGGCGGCCGGGAAAAAGTTGCGGTACGTCGCACGGATGTGCGTCCGGCTTGTGGCGCACGACCCGCCGCGCAGGACGAACTGGTCGCACATGAATTTGCCGTTGTATTCGCCAAGCGGCCCCGCGGCCGGCCGATAGCCCGGATAGGGCATGTAGGGACTCTGCGTCCACTCCCAGACGTCGCCGTAGAGTTGACGCATCCCGGCGCCGGCCGCGCCGCGCGGATGATAGCGGCGGGATTCGACGAAATGGCCTTCGATCGCCTGCTCGCGCGCGGCGATCTCCCACTCGTCTTCGCGCGCGAGACGTGCGCCCGCCCAACGCGCGAACGCATCGGCTTCGTAATAGCTCACGTGACACACGGGCTCGTTCGGGTCGACCGGCAGCAGCCCGCCAAGCGTGAAGGCGTGCCAGGCTCCCTCGCGCTCGCGCCAGTACAGCGGCGCGCGCCAGCCTTTTTTCGCGACGGCGAACCAGCCGTCGGAAAGCCAGAACTCGGCGCGGGCGTATCCGCCGTCGTTCATGAACTCGAGGTATTCGCCGTTCGTGACCAATCGCTCGCCAAGCGCGAAGGCGTTCACGAAACGCCGGTGTCGCGGGCTTTCGTTGTCGTAAGCAAATCCGTCGCCCGCGTGGCCGATCTCGACTTGCCCCTCCGGAAATTCGCGGAACGTGAGCGGCCCGGGCACGGCGACGGGCGCTTCGCGTTCGAAGGCGCGATAAACCGGATTGAGCGGGTTACACGAGAGCACGTGCTTGAGGTCGGTGACCATGAGCTCCTGATGCTGCTGTTCGTGGTGCAGGCCGATTTCGACGATATCGAGCCATTCGGGCGCCGGTTCGGCGAAAAACCGCCGCATGCCGTCATCGACGTGCCGGCGGTAGGCGCGTGTCGCCTCGACGCCCGGCCGCGTGATGAAACCGCGCTCGGGACGCGCGTGCTGCGGGCCGATGGTGTTGTAGTAGGAGTTGAAAAGAATCCGAAAATCGTCGTGAAATACCTTGTAGCCCGGCAATCCCCGCTCGAGAATCAATGTTTCGAAAAACCAGCTCGTATGCGCCAGATGCCATTTCGTCGGGCTGACGTCGGGCATGGACTGGACGACGTAATCCTCGGTCGAAAGCGGGTCGCAAAACGCCTCGGTCGCGGCGCGGACCTCGTCGTATCGTGCGCGAAGGTCCGCCGCGCGGGCGGCAGCCGGGTCGACGACCGTTGTTGGTACGCTCATGCGCCTCCTCCTTCGTATCGACTCGCGCGGCGCTTGGACCCTACCACGCAAGACGCGCATCGCAAAATCCGTGGTCGTGCCATGAACCGGGCACGGACACGCGGATCGTCGTGCAAGGCGCGGAGATAACGCAAGGCCATGTTGTACGCCTTGTAACGCAGACCTATCATGCGGCGGCCATGCTCGACATTTCCCGCGCTCTTGAATTCCTTCGCGCTCCCGGCACGCCCGGACGGATGTCCGCGGACGACCAGGAGCGCATCGCCGTGGAAGTGCGCAGCCGCGTTCACAAGGACGTGCTCGCCCGCGCGGCCAAAAGCGAGGAGGCGTTTCTCGACAACCTCATCCACGAGGTCCTCTACTTCGAGCAGCGCCGCATCGAGCGCCTGCCCTATCGGCTAAACCAGAAACGTGACCGCGCGTGGCTCGCGTCGATCCGCTCGCGCTTCGGCAAGGCCAGCGAGGCCGAAAAACGGCGACTCGTGGAAGAGATCGTCGATCACCACGTGCGGGAGATCGTCGGCCACTTTTCCGAGCCCGTGTATCAGTTCTCGACGACGGTGTTGCCCGTGGGCCTTGGCTTCATGCTGAGCGCGCTAAGCCCGGTCAAGCTCGTCACGTCGCTTCCGAACCTCCCGGACGTTTCGCGAAACGTGCGCATCGACGGCGAAGTCGAGCAGATTCGCAAGCTCGACAAGCTCGGCACGGTGGTTCTGGTGCCGACGCACCAGTCCAACGTCGATTCGCCGCTGATGGGCTGGGCGATCTATCACATGGGCCTTCCGCCGTTCACCTACGGCGCGGGCCTGAACCTGTTCCATCACAAGATCATCGGCTTTTTCATGCACCGCCTCGGGGCGTACAAGGTCGATCGGCTCAAGCAGCATTCGCTCTACAAGCAGGTGCTGAAGGAATACGCGACGGTCACCATCGAGGCCGGCTACCACAACCTGTTTTTTCCGGGCGGAACGCGCAGCCGCTCCGGCGCGGTGGAGCGCCACCTCAAGCTTGGGCTCATGGGATGCGGGCTCAACGCCTATCTTGCGAACCTGCGCGCCGGCAAGCCGAAGCCCAACGTCTACGTCGTCCCGTGTACGATCAACTACCAGATCGTGCTCGAGGCCGAAAACCTCATCGACGATTACCTGAAGGACGCGGGCAAGAGCCGCTATATCATCGAGGACGACGAGTTCAGCATGCCGTCGCGTATCTACTCGTTCCTTCGCAACATCGTGACGCTCGACGACCGCATCTACCTGCGCGTCTCGCCCGCGCTCGATCCGTTCGGCAACCGGGTGGACGACGAGGGCCGCTCGCTCGACGGCCGCGGGCGCGTCATCGATACGCGAAAGTACCTGCAACGGCGTGGCGAATACGTGGACGACGCCGATCGCGACCGCGAGTTCACACGCGAACTCGGCGAGCGCGTTGTCGAATCGTTCGTGCGCGATACCGTCATCCAGTCCACGCACACCCTCGCCTTCACCGTGTTCGAGCGCATCCGGCGCGAAAGCGACGACCCGGACTTCTTCCGCTTTTTGCGCGAAACGCCGCGCGAGGTGTCCGTGCCGCTTGTCGAGGTGCATCGTGAGGTGGACCGCGTGCTTGCGCTCTTGCGCGATCGGGCCGGCGCCGGCGATCTCCACCTGGCGGGGACGGCGCAATCCGGCGACGCGACCGCGCTCGTCAACAGCGCGCTGCGCCGGTTCGGCGGCTATCACACGCAGCCCGTTCTCTACCGGCGCGGCGACCGCCTGTTCGTCGGCGATATGAAGCTGCTCTACTACTACCGCAATCGCCTGTTCGGATACGGCATCGGGGGGCCGGACACATGACGCCGAACGCGCCGGACACCGCGCTGACCGTTTTCGGCGACGGCGATCTCGCATTGGCGTACGCGTTGCTCGCGCAAGGCGCCGGCGCCGGGCGGATTCGCGTCTACGCCGCTACGTCTGGCCTCGCGGACCGGCTCGCCAAGGAGGCCCTGGCCACGCGCTTTGGGCGCGCGAAGGCCTTGCCGCGATTGTCGACGGCGAGCAACGCCGCGCAGGCGTGCGCTGCGCCGGTCCTGTTCCTGGCCGTGCCGCTTGACGAATTGCGCGGGTTGATGCGCGAGATCGGCGAACACCTCACGGGTGAACACATTGTCCTGCACGCCGTCCGCGGCCTTGCGTTTGACGGGCGCCTTGTGACGGCAAGCGATGTCATTCGCGCCGAATGCTGCGTCCGGAAGATCGGCGTTCTGGCCGGCGTTCACGAGCCCGCGGAATTGGTCTCGAACGTGCCGGCCGCCGGGCTTGTCGCCTCGCCGTTTGCCGAGGTCGTCGGCGAGGCGCGCCGCCTTTTCACGACCGATCGATTTCACGCCTACGGCACAAGCGACCTGGCGGGCGTCGAGGTCGGCGCGTCGCTCGCGCCGATCTACGCGATCGCCGCGGGCATCGCCGACGGCCTCGGTTTCGGCGCGGCCTCGCGCGCGATTCTTGTGACGCGATCGGTCGCGGAGATGGCGCGCATCGCCGCGACGCTCGGCGCCGATCCCGCGACGCTCGCCGGCCTCGCGGGGCTCGGCGGCATCGTCGCCGAGACCTACGCGGACGGATCGCCCGCCTACCGATACGGCACGCACCGCGCGCGGTCGCGCAAGCGCGCCGAACCGCCGGACGCGGGTCTCGCCGAAACGCTCGCAACCATCGACGCGGCCGCGCGCCTTGTCGAATCGCGGTGCGTTCGCGCGCCGATCCTCGCCGCCGTGCGGGGGGTTCTCACCGGCGATCTTACGCCGGCCGAGGCCGCGCGCCGCCTGATCGCGCGCGAGGCGCGGCTTGGCGAGGATCTGCGGCTCGATCTCGACGACGCGCGCCGAAGCGCGACGGCCATCATGCCGAAAGGCGGGCGCGGCCGGAGCTGACATGTATCCTCTCGTGCGACACGATGAACGCACCCTGCCCGCCGAATACGCCGGGCGCGTCATCACCTGCGACGTCGACAAAACGTATCTCGAATCCGATTTCGAATCGTGGCTCGGCCTGGCGATCATCCCGATGGAAAAAGCCGAGGACAAACGCGCCATCGCGGGCATGGCGCCGGTGCTTCGGGAGTTGCGTCACGGCGGCGCAATCGAGAATGCGCAAACGCCGTTTTTCTTTCTGACCGCGAGCCCTCCGTTCATCATGAAGGAGGTCTATCGCAAGATGCTGATCGACGGCGTGCAATGCGACGGCGTCACGTGCAAGGACTGGCGGCAGATTCTTTTCAAGCGAAAAAAGCCGGCGTGGTTGCGCCGCCAGTTGCCCTACAAGGTCAGCGCTCTTTTGCACCAGCGCACGCGGCTTCCCGAGAGCGCGCGCGAGATTCTGATCGGCGACGACGCGGAGGCCGACGCGCGTGCCTACGCGCTCTACGCCGACATCCTCGCCGGGCGCGTCAACGAAGCGGAGCTGTCGGAGATTTTGCGCCGCGAGCGATGCGACGCGGAAGAAAAGGCCGAGGTGATCGAGGCGTTCCGCGCGGTAAAACCGCCCGGCGAGCGCGTCGAGCGGATCTACATCTATCTCGAAAAACGGACGGACCCAAAAATCTTCGCGCCGTTCTCAAGCGACCTTGTCGCCTGCCGCAGCGCGTTTCAGATGGCCGTGCACATGACGCTCGGCGGCCTTGTGCGCGCCCAGGCCGCCGTTGACAGCGCGCGCGCCATGCTGGCGATCGACCATGCTTGCCGGGACGATCTAGCCGAGGACCTGGCCGAAGGCGTGCGCCGGGGGATTTTCGGCGCGGCGGATCTCGCGCCGCTGCACGACGAATTGGTCGCGGAAAACCTCGTCACGCCGCTTGAGACATTCCCGGAGATCGTGGAGAAATCGCTGTTCCCGAAACGGGCGGAGCGGCAAGGGCGATGGTATCTTCCGCCCGTCGTGGAAACGTCCGCGACGGACGCTACGGCCCCGTCGCCGCGTCACATGCTGGACGAAGAATCGTTCGAATAAACGGCCGCTACCTTCCGCAGCAAAGCTGTCCGATTCCGCCGTCATCGTCGTCATCGTCGGCCGCGTCATCATCCGAGGCGTCATCATCCGCCGCGTCGTCATCATCGCCAGGGATGCCGAACGTCGCGTCGAGCGCGTCCCAGACATCTTCGCGGCTTCCCTCATAGCCAAGCGCCCAGAAGCCGACGCCGCCGGTATGGCGCAGCGCGGCGTATTCGAAACGCTCCGCGAGCGACGCGGCATCGTCGTACCAGAGCTGATGCCAGCCGTCGCCTGCCTTGTCGTAGACAAGATAAGGCGTGCGGCTCCCGGCATCCCACAGGCGCGGCCCGTACGATCCGCTATTGGCCATGTTCACCGCGGTCGCGAGGATCGTCGCGAGGCCCGTGCCGCGTTTCGTGCCGGGCACCGCGCCGGTTGTCGTCGGCCAGTCGTAACCGTAGAGAGGAAGTCCGACAATCGTATTCGCGAGGTCGTACGGAAAGATGTACGTCTCGTAGTCGTTCAGCGTCCACTCGATGGACCACGGACTCCAAAGCGTGCCCGCGAAAAGCGGCGACACCGGGCCGGGATCACCGCCTTTGTAGTGATAGTCGTAGGCCATGATGAAAAGGTAGTCCGCGGCGGCGGCGAGCTTGTCGTAATCGAACGCGCCCGACCAATCCACCGCCGGCGTGTCGATCGAAAGATGAGCGCCCGGTATCGCGGCGCGCAGCGCGTCGGCCAGATCCTCGATGAACGTCACGAAGTTCGCCTTCTGCGTCGCGGGAAGCAGTTCAAAGTCGATGTTCACGCCGTCCGCGCCGGCGTCCGTGACCTCAAAGACGATATTGTCGATCGCGTTCGCGCGATTGATCGCACTCGAAAGAAGCGTCGTCTGTTCGGTCGGCGTAAAATTGTTGACCGTCAGCGCGACCTTCACGCCGTTCGCGTGCGCCTCGTCGATGAGCGTGCCGTCCGGCCAGCCGTTGTACACGGTGATATCACCGTTTGAGCCGAGCGTGACGGAGAACCATGCGATGACGGAGAGCACGTCGTAGGGCAGATCGGCCGGGTCTTCCGTCGACCAGTACGGATAAAAGCCGATCGACTCGACGCCAAGCGCAAGCGGCGCCGCCTTCGCGAGCGGCCGTGTGGCCGGGCGCGATTCGCGACCAGGCTCGAGCCCCTGCTCGATCGCCCAGCGCGCGAAATCGCGATGCCCGCCGATTGTCCGCGCCACGGCCGGTATCGCGAACGCAAGAATTGCCGCGAGCGCCACGCCAATACGAACCGCGACTGTATGAAATGACGCGAGCGCCACGCCAATACGAACCGCGACTGTATGAAATGACGCGAGCGCCACGCCAGTACGAACCGCGACCGTATGAAATGACGCGAGCGCCACGCCAATACGAACCGCGACCGTAAGGAAGCGGGTTTCGTTCGCGGCCGTCTTACGCATCAGAATCCCCCGCCTTGCCGGAACGCGCCGAGCATGACGTACACGTTCAGAACCGCGTGATGAAAATCGCGGTCGCCGAATTCGTCGCGCTTCGCGTCGCCGGAAAACAGCTTGCCCGTGTCGTTCGCCTCGAAGAAATACGAACCCGTCACGCCAAGACCCAGAAAATCGCCCGCCAACTCCAATCCAAATTCGGGTTCGACAAAAAGAAACCCGCCGCTGGCTCTCCCGTCGAACGCGGGGCTGTAGAGATCATATTCCCATCGGCCGAAGCCCGCGACCGCGTCCAGGACCACGCCGAATCCGCGCGAGAGAAGGCGTTTGTAGCCGAGCAACAGTCCGCCATATCCGGATTCGAGAGCGGCGTAACGACCGGACTCGTGGCTTTCCACCGAGAAATTGCGCCCGCCGCCGCCCAGGCGAACGACGTTTTTGCCGAACGCCACGTCGCCGACGAGGAAAAACGAGAATCCCCACGGCGGCCCGTTGAACTCCGAGATGCCGAGCGCGTCGAGATCGTCGTTGAATTCGGACAAATCGAGAAAGTGCCACGACGGCCCGAAAAACAATCCGCCCCCGCCGCCGGTCCCCGGCCCGTCGTCATCGGACTCATCGAGTTCCTGGGCGAGCGTCGGACCCGCGAGCACAAGCGACATCATGAGCGTCAACGCGGCAATCGTCCGCATCGGACCTCCGGGGATGGGGATACGGTCGCGTTATTGAACGGCGATTCGCCGCCGGGTGCAAGCCGCTGGATGAAAATGATACTTACGCCGCCTCCGGCGGGATCGGCACCGCCGGTACGCGACGCAGCGTCGCGGCGACGGCCGCGAGAATGATCGCCGCGCCGGCGATCTGGTGCGCCGTGGGGCTCTCGCGGTTCAGAAAATAGGCCGCCGCCAGGCCGACGACCGGCTGCGCGAAGATCGTCAGGGTCACGCGCGAGGTCGCCGCGTCGCGCAGCGCGACATACCAATACGTATAACCGACGACGGTGCAGAGCCCCGCGAGATAGCCGACGAGGATCAGTCCATCGCCGGCGGTCAGCCTCGCGGCAGGAGCCCAGCCGACAAACAACGTCACGGCGACCGCATTCACGACGCACGCCGCCGCGAGCGCCACGGCCGTCACGCGAAGCGGCGGATGGCGGCGAAGCAGCTCCTTTCCCATGACGGAATACGACGCCTCGAAAAAGATGCCGAGCACGATGAGCGCCGTGCCGAACGGGTGCACCGCGCCGGTCTCGAGCCAAAAGCCCGAAAGGATCACCGCGCCGGCAAAGGCCGCCGCGAGCGCGGCGCCGGTCGGCCGGTCGATCTTTTCGCGCAGGAAGACGAATGCGCCGATCGAGACCAGAAGCGGCTCCGTCGAAACGAGCACCGCCGCGTCGCCCGCGCGCGAAAGCGACACGCCCGCGTAAAGGAAAAGCGGGCAGAGCGTGAACGTGGCGATCCCCATCAGCGCCGCGCGGGCGAAGTCGCGCGCCGACATCCGCAACCCCGAAATCCGCCACGCGACGAGAAGAAGCGGCGCCGCGGCGGCCAGGTAGCGAAGCGAGGTCACCAGAAAAAACGGCGCGCGTTCCATCAACACCTTGGTCGCGGCATACGTGCCCGCCCAGGCAATGTTCATGGCCAGAAGGCCGATGGCGGTCCGTCGATTCATCGCCGCGACGCTATAACATTTCCGCGGCCCGCGCGCGTGCTTTCGCCGGCGGGATTTGGTAACCTGTCGCCCCATTCGACATGACCGCATGAGGCGCGCAATGGCGTCGCCCGGCGTTTTGGGAGGATCGCTCATGTTTGCGAAATACGGCCTGACGGCGCGGTGTCTCGTGCTTCTGACCGCCGCCCTGCTGATCTTCGCCGCCGGTTGCTCGTGCGGCGACGACGATGACGACGACGGCGGCGCGCCCGGTGACGACGATACCGGCGACGACGATTCCGGCGACGACGACGCCGACGACGACACCGGCGGCGATGACGACGACGCGACGGACGACGATTCCGGCGACGACGATGCCGATGACGACGACACGGGCGACGACGACATCGATAATTATCCCTACGCGCTCATCCACGGACCGGGCGAGCCCGATTACGACGCGGCGCTCGAGGATCTGGCGCGCCAGTACGACCGGACGTTCCATACGTTCCACGCGGCGGGCACGGGCCTGAATCAGGATCTCACCGTCGCCCTGGCCGACGCGGCCGATCGCGAACTGATTCGCGGTTTCGTCCAGGACACGGACGGGTGGGATTTCGAAACGTACTCCGGCGGCAAGACCGCCTTTGACGTCATCGACTCCTACGAAAAGATCGCCGGCCTTTACGGCGGCGTGGGCATCGTGGCGGACGCGTACCGCTACGCCGTGGTGCGCGATTCCGGACAGTATTCGCAAGCCGAGATCGACCTGGCGCGCGAGCACCTGCGCGCGGCCATCGAGGGGCTGTTCGTCGCGGTTGAAATCACCGGCGAGCCGGGACTGATCGCCCGCGGATACAACCGCCTGGATATCCCCGGCAATCAGGATAGTCAGGTGCTGACACCGCTTTTCGACGAGTTTGGCGATCCGCTGCCGCCCGAAAAGAATAACGGCACCTGGCGCGCGGACAACTCCGACGGCGGCGTTTTTCCCGACTTCATCTGGGAAGACTCGTGCAGCCGCGATATGTACATCGGCTGGTCCGCCGCGTTCGGCGCGGCGTGGGAGGTCATCCGCGACGACGACGCGTTCGCCAAGGGCATGAAGGACAAACTGCAGTTGTACGCCAAGGAGATGGTCCAGCAGCTCGCGACCGTGCGCCCGAACGGATACGACCTCGAGATTTACGACGCGGACGGGCGGCGCACCTTCCACGGTTTCCTGAACGAGAACGCGTTCGACCGCCTGTATCTGCCTTTCCTGCCGTTCAAGGACGGATTCTACGCCATGATGTCGCTTGGCATCGTCGCGTCGCTCGCGTACGTCGCCGAGGATGACGAAACCTATGCCTACCTCTACGACACGCTCATCGCCGCGCGCGGTTTCATCGAAATCGTCGAACAAAATTTGATCGGCCTTCATTTCGGCACGAAATCGAACTACTCCGGCGTGAACATGGAGTTCATGGGGGTGTATCTGGCGATGCGATACATCGACGATCCCGAATTTCGAGCCCGGATCGCCGACGTCCTGGCGAACAAGATGTACGATCATCCGTTCTGGCCGCGCCTGCCCAAGGAGCAGAAGATGTCGATGTACGACTTCATCTTCGCCGCCTTCGCCGCGGGCGCGAGCGCGTACACCAGCATAG
This sequence comes from bacterium, assembly GCA_019912885.1. NCBI lineage: Bacteria > bacterium. The sequence continues at coordinate 25,655 of JAIOHV010000006.1, read as the reverse complement.
TCGAGGAGCCCGACCAACTCGCGGTCGCGAACGGCGTCGAGACGCTGCACGCCTTTCCCGAACCGCCCTACTGGGACGTGGAGATCATCAACTGCGACGAGGACGAAATCCTTTCCGGCGACTGCATCGGAATCGACGGCGTGACGCCGATCACCGTGCTCGGCTACGTCGGACGCAACGACGATCTCGTCGCCGAGGACCCGATCCCCAAGGAGATTCGCCGCCCCAGCAACTACGAGTGGCGCTCGAATCCGTATCAGGTCAACGGCGGCGGCAACGGCACGCGCCTTTTGCCGGGCGTCGATTTCCGATTCGCCTATTGGCTCGGGCGATACACACGATAGGGATAGCGGGAAGCTAATCCGCGGACTTCGCGGATCGCGCCGATTCAATGTAGGGGCGCGGAGAGTGTCGCGCCCCTACATTTGTCGTTCGGCGCGAATGTCGTCCGCGCGTACGCGCACCCGATGATGACCCGGAAACCCCAGCATCGGGCGCAGCAAACCCGCCGGTTTCGTTTTCGCGATCTCAAATCCCAGTCGCCGGTAGAACGCCATCGCGCGCTCGTTATCGATATCCACGTCCGCTTCGAGAAGCGATAACCCGCGCTTTATCGCCGCGTCGCGCATGGCGTCGATGAGCCGCGCGCCGATCCCCCGGCCGCGCATGTCCGGCGCGACGCCAAACGCCGCGAGATATAGCGCGCCGTCGGCGATCGACGCGGTCACTCGCGTCATCGCGAGCATGAACGCGAGCGACGCGCCAAACGACGTCGCGGGCATGACGCGCGCGATCTCGCGAACAAGGCGCATGCCCTCGCGTTTTTCCTGTCTGGCGTCGTAAACGAGCGCCGCTCCCCGGATTGCGTCCCGTCCAATCGATGCGACGAGGATGTTTTGATGTCCAAGCAAATGTCCCGCACGCGCGATCAGCCGCGACAGCCGCTCGACCGCGATCGCATCGTCGCCGCGCATCATGCGCCGGTAAACGCGCGGACCCGAAGCGAAAACGAGCGGCGCGATCGCGGGCGCCTCCTGGGCGCGCGCCGGCCGGATCGAAATCGTTTCTTCGATGGGCGAGGTGCCGTTCATGCGCATTCGAATGTAGCACCATGCCCGCTATACAACACGCCGCCTTTCTCCTAGATTTCCGCGAACCTTTCCGAGCGGAATCCGAAAGCACGCGATCTCCATGACCGGCCTTTTTACCTGGATCACGACGCGCCCCGTCATCACGATCGCGCTTTGCCTGGCGTTCACCGCGCCGTTCGCCGCGGGCTTAACGCGCCTTGTCGCCGATGCGAACGTCGAGAACATGCTGCCCGAGGGGCACCCCGCGGTGTTGGCGAAAGAGCGCATCGAGGAGGTGTTCGGCGCTGAAGACGCGATCACGATCGCGGTCGTGCGCGAGGACGGCGGATCGATTTACGACGCGGGAACACTCGCGCGCGTGAAGACGATCGGCGACAGGCTCGCCGAAGTTCGCGGCGTCGATCCGGCCAAGGTGTATTCGGTCTTTTCCGCGGAGAACATCGTCGCCGACGAGGGCGGGTTCGCGGTCGCGCCGCTCGCGGAGGCTGTGCCCGCGAACGACGAACAGATGAACGCGCTGCGCGAAGCCGTGCGCGGCAATCCGTTTTTTTACGGGTCGCTCGTCTCCAGAAACGGCGCCGGCACGCTGGTCTTCGGCGCGCTGACGCCCGCCGCGAACAAGGCGCAGGTTTACTTCGACGTGCGCGATCTTCTCGACGCGCTGCCCCCGGGGCCGGAGACGTTTTACGTGACGGGGCAGCCGGTCATCGAGGGCGTCATCGGCATCCACGTCGAGCGCGACATGGCCAAGATGATGCCGCTCGTTTCGCTCGTCATCATCCTGACGCTTACCGCGATCTTCCGCAGCGTGCGCGGCGTGGTGCTGCCGCTTGCCGTCGTGCTCCTTTCCGTCGTTTGCGCGATGGGTCTCATGGCCTGGTGCGGCATCCCGATCTACCCCATGACGACGATCGTCCCCATCGTCATCATGGCGATCGGCGTCGCCGACGGCATTCATATCGTGACGCGATTCGACGAAGGCGCGCGCCGTCACCCAAACGATTTTTCCCGCGACATCGCGCGGCGAACGATGCTCGAACTCGGGTCGCCCGTCGTGATGACCTCGCTGACGACCGCGGTCGGGTTTCTTTCGCTTCTGACAAGCGACATGCGGCCGATCTTTCACACCGGCGTTTTCACCGCGTTCGGCGTGATGGCGGCGATGGTATTTTCCCTGACGCTCATCCCCGCCGCGCTCTCGCTGCGGGAAAAGCCCGCCGTGCGTTACGCGATCACCTGGTGGGCGAACGCGGACAAGATGTTCGACCGCGTCGGCGTTACGGTCTTCCGGCGGCGTGCGGTCGTTCTCGCCGCCGGCACCGTTGTCGTCCTGGCGTCCGCCGCGCTCGTCTCAAGGCTCAACGTGGATTCCGATCCGATGGCGAACTTCAATCAGGAAGACCCGATTCCGATCTCGACGGACGTCATCAACCGCCTGTTCTCCGGCGCGATGACCGTGCACGTGACGCTCGCCTCCGGGACGGAAAAACGTTTTCTCGAGCCCGATGTCCTGCGTGCGATCGACGCGTTTCAGCGCGAGTTGGAGGCCGATCCGATCGTCGGCGCGACGGCGAGCGTCGTCGATCTGCTGAAGATGATGCACATGGCGATGTCCGGCGGCGGCGAGGAAAACCGCGTCGTCCCGCCCACGCGCAATCTCGCCGGCACGTATCTGATGCTCTATACCGGCGACAACCTCGACAAGTCGATCAACTACGCTCGCGACGAGACGGCGATCAGCGTGCGCCTGATGACGACATCGACAAAAACCGTCGGGCGGGCGGTTGCGCGCATCCGAGAGCTCATGGAAAAGCACTTCGGCGCCTTCTCCGACGTGACGCCGCAAGTCGGCGGCATGGGCGTCGTTCTCGTCGAGCTGACCGACATCCTTGTCTTTGGGCAGGTGTGGTCGATCCTGCTGTCGATCGCGGGCGTCTTTGCGATCACCGCGATCATGTTCCGTTCGCTTGTCGCCGGCGTTTTCAACATCGTGCCGATTTCCATCGCGACGCTCGTCAACTTCGGCGTGATGGGTCTTTTCGGCATTCCGCTAGAACCGGCGACGGCGATCACCTCGTGCATCGGCATCGGCGTCGGCGTCGATTACGCGATTCACTTCATCGCGAAATACCGATTCATGCGACGCACGTCGGGCGACATCGCGTCCGTCGTCGAAACCACGATGGGCACCGCCGGCAAGGCGATCTTCTTCAACGCGGCGGTCGTCATCGGCGGATTCCTGGTGCTGCTGGCGAGCGAATTTCCGCCGAGCCGCCACATGGGCGTGATGATCTCGTTGAACATGTTCACAAGTTTCGCCGCGGCGGTTACGATCCTGGCCGTGCTGCTGGCCGTCTTCGATCCACGTTTCGTACGCGCGGGCGGCGCGCCGATCGAAGCGCAAGCCAACCCGGCGGGGGAAGTCTCATGACCAATCTCCAATCGTCATTCTTCAATCTTCAATTCTCTCGATTTGCGGCTCTTCTCGCGGCCTTCTGCGTGGCGTTACTTTTCGCGGCGCCCGCCCGCGCCGAACTATCGGGCAAGGAAATCATCGCCAAATCGCGCGACGCGCAACAGACCGGCGCCACCGTCAACAAGATCGAGATGACGCTCGAGAACAAACGCGGCGAGACGCTTTCACAAAAACTCGTGACGCGCACGAAAACCGAAGGCGGTCTGACGCGCTCGGTCACGACGTTCCTCGCGCCGGACGAAACCAAGGGCACGAAATTCCTGATGGTCGAAAACGCGGGCCGTGACGACGACATGAAGATTTTTATCCCCGACCTCAAGCGCATCCGCACGATCAGCACCGCGCAGCGCAACCAGAGCTACATGGGGACCGACTTCGCGTTTGGCGACCTGGAGGCGCTCGATCCCGACACGGGCACGCACACGTTCGCCGGCGAAGAAACGATCGATGGCGCGGAAACGTACAAGGTCGAAACGACGCCCGATCCCAATTCGGGCACCGGTTACGCGAAGATGGTGAACTGGATCCGCAAGGACAACTTCATCCCCGTGAAGACGGAATACTACGACCGCGACGGCAACCTGAAAAAAGTGAAGACCGTCCACGACGTCACGCGCCAGGGCGACGGCTGGCTCATGAAAAAGATGGTCATGAACGACGTGCAGCGCGAACACCGCACGATCATCCAGGTCATCGACAGCGAACGAAAAGCGGTGGACGACGAATATTTCACCGAGCGATTCTTGAATCAAACGGATCGCTACTGACTCGCCGAGCGCGCCGTTTCCCGCAAGGTCAGTGCCTGCAAGCGCTCGTAATCCGCCCACGTGGACGGGTACGGATGATCGAATTCCGGCGCGAGCACTTTGTCGATGACGGCAAGCGCGTCGCCAGGGCGTTTTTTCTTCACCAGAAATTCCGCATAACTGATGTACGCGGCCTCGAACCGCGGCGCCGTTTCGATGGCGCGCAAAAAAAGCGCTTCCGCCTGCGCGTCGTCGCCGCCGAACAGTCCGGGCATGTCGGATAAAAAGCGCGCCTTCACAAGGATTGCGGGCCCGTAGTTCGGGTCGATTTCGAGCGCGCGTTCGTTTTCTTTCTTGATGACACGCACGCTCGGCAGTTGCGTCAGCGCGCCTTTCACCTCGACCTTGCTGCCGAGATTGATCGCGTAGAAGTAGTGCCCTTCCTTTCCGTTTGCGTTCAGCTCGATGGCCTTTTTCGCCGCCTTGACGCCACGTTCGGCCATCGCGACGCGCTCGGCTTTATCGCGGCCGTAACCCGCGCCGATTTCCAGCTCTGCCATCCGCCAATGCGCTTCATACGCGCAATCGCCGGATTCGGACGCGCGCCGGTACGCCGCGCGCGCCGCATCGAGGTGCGTACGCGATTCGTGATAGAGCGCAAAATGCGAGACGCCTTCGTTTATGAAATCGCGGCAGGATCGATCGGCGGATTGCGCGTTCGCCAAAGGCGCCATGGACAGAATGGACACGATGGACAGAACGGACAGGCAGGACAGGACGCGTGTTGGTGGAGCGCGGCGAGATCCTTCGCTTCGCTCAGGATGACAACGGCTCGAGCGTCTACGACTCATCGCGACGAAATCCCGACAGTCGCCGACACGCTGTACACGTCGCCCCACGCGTCGAGCGCCGGGAAGTCCGGATCTCGGTCGTTCGAAAGGTGGATGCGATCCATCTTGTGCCACTGGCCGGCAATCGCGAACTTCACCGGTTGCGGGAAGATTTCCCACGGGTCCTTCAGGTCCACGCCGCCGCCCGCGGAAAACACCCATTTGTCAGGATCGAGATAATTGCTTTCGCCGTTCTGGTCCGGCACGGGCGAGTTTTCGCGATACGCGCCGGCGCGCGCGGCGATCGACTTCAAGACATCGCGATCGAATTCAAAAACGTATTCGCCGCCGAAGCGCGCGTTCCACGTATCCCGGAAACGCGGGTCGGGATGCTCCAGAAAGAAGTTTTTCCACTTGGACCATTGCTTCCACAGCAGGTCGCCCGTCAACGTCGCATTCGACAGCGGCCTCCACGCGATGCCGCCGGCAATCTGCATCGGCGACCAACCCGTGAGCGTCAGGATCGGCGTCGTCGAGTTCGGAAGCTTGATGACGTCGCCGTTGAAAAACACCGTCGTGTAGTTTCGCGCCTCGCCAAGGCCATCGGCGGTGGAGACCTGATCCCGCCACACGAGCCCGAACGAGAGGCGATCCGGCTCGCCGTCAAGCGGCACGCGCACGAGAATTCCGGCGAGCGGTTCGAGCTTGCCCTTCGCGCGCGTGACGGTGCTTTGCGTCGCGGCGAATTCGTATTCCGGCGCGCCGATGTTCGTCTCGACCGACACATCCACCTTCGTATCCGCGGGCGCGGGCACGAGTCCCCCGCCGATGGAGAGCCACTCGAACAAGCGAAACGACGCGCCAAAATAGATCGGGATGAGGTTCAGATAGCGGTCGTGGTAGCGGTAGAAATACGGCGTATCCGGATCGTAGTAGACCGTAAAACTCTTGAAGTAATCCGAAAACCCGGCCGCAAGCGCGACGGTGAATCGCGACATGAAGTCCGTGGCGAGAAGGCCCTTCAATTCCATGTTCCAGGAAAGTCCGACGAGGTACAGGTTCGTGGACGGATAATCCGTGAACGCCTTGCTGCCGTGACGCCCGATCTTCATGTGGAGATCGGGATGCACGCCCTTGTAGCCCATGTCGAGCGCCAGACCGCGCGCGCGCACGAGAGCGGCCGGATTGTAGAATGACGCCACATAGTTGTTCGCCGAGGCGGTGCCCGTGTTACCCATCGCCATGTCGCGCGGACCGACGCCGAAGTCCTCGTAGATCTGCTCCATCTGCGCGAACGCGGGCCGCGCAAACAGCATCAGCAGGGCGAGGAGGACGGTTCGGCGCATCGTCGTTTAGTCCTCGCAGGCTTCGGCGGACATCTCGGCCATGCGTTCGCCGAGCACCTCGCCAAACAGCGCCCGCAGCGCGCCCGCGCGCTCCGTGCGTTCGCCCGGCGAAGCGCAAAGCTCCGCGTGAAGCGCGTCCACGTCTCGCCGGGTGATGTCTTGCCACGTGTCGCCGGGGAAGTAATCCGAAAGGCTGACGCGCAGCGCCGTCGTTTCATCGGCGGAGAGCATGAACGCCCACACGTCGCGCTCGCCGACGAACACGATCGCGACCCAGCCGTCCTCGCCGCCGATCGCGTCCGCGGTGATCGCCCCCGTTTCCGACCCGCATCCAAGGTCGCCGCCGGAGTCGTACGGGTCGTCGCCGCCGTAGTCCGGCTCTCCCACGGGCACGACGACCGTTTCCGGTGTTTCGCCCTCGGCGCAGTGCGTTCCGAAGAAGACGGGCAGCAGCAATACGGCCGCCCACACCCAACGCATTTTTCTCATGACCGCCTCCTCACCACGTGAGCTTCGCCGCGATCGCGCCGGACCAAAGGGCGCCGCCGGTCTCGATCTCGGGAAAGCTCGGATCGTTGTCATTCTGAATCGTCTTGTCCGCGAGCAAGTGCACCTGCACGTTCGCGTCGATATCCACCGGCGTCTTGATGACGCCGAGCACATCACCGATACGCACGCCGCCTCCCGCCGACACAACGGTCTTGTCGTTATCGAGAAAATTCCAGACGCCGTCTTGGCTCGGCACGGGCGACGGCTCGTAATAACCGCCGGCGCGCAGCGACCAGGATTCGATCCAGCCCGCGTCCGGAAAAAACGACTGCTCGACGCCCGTGCGATTTTGCAGCGTGTCGCCGAATTTCGGATCGGGCTCCGTCAGGAAGTAGCCCTTAAAGCGCGACCAGCGTTTGTAGATCGTATCGTTCGCCAGAAGCGCGCCGCGCCACGCCTTGACCGACACGCCCGCCGTTGCCTGCATCGGCGAAAAACCCGACAGCGTCGTCACCGGCACATCCTGCGGCGGCGTGGGCGTGATGCCGCCGTCGTCCCCCGGTGCGTGCACGATGATGCGATTGAGCGCGCGGCCCTTGCCGTCGATGACCTTCACCTCATCGCGCCACGACAGGCCGACGCGAACGCCGTCCTTCTCGCCCAGCACGGGGATACGCGCGATGACGCCGAGCACGGGCTCCGCGATGGAGTACGAGCGATTGACAAGCCCCTGCGTCGATTCATCGCGCCCGTCGGGCAGGTAGATGTCCGTGCGCACGCGCGCGTCGATGTACGTGTACGAAGGCGCGATGACGACACCGCCGCCGACCGCGAGCCAGTCCGTGATGCGGAACGCCCCCGCGATGTAGAGCGATAAAAGCGCGACGGGCCGGTCCTGATAGCGGAAAAAGTACGGCGTGTGCTCGTCGTAATAATTCGAATACGAATGAACGTATTCGCTGATCGCGAACGCGACGCCGAAGGAAACGCGATCCGTGACCTTGGGATTGATGAGCCGCGGCGCGTGCAGATCCCACGTGAATCCGTAGAGAAACCAGGAGGTCGGCTGAAAATCCGTGAATTTCTTCTCGTCGAATCCCGGCATCTTCATCGTCAATTCCGGCTGCAAGTATTTCCAGCCGAACGTCATGTTGGCGCCTTCGGTTTGATACAGCCCCGCCGGGTTGTAGAACGCGGCCGCGAAATCGTCCGCGACGGCGGTGTAGGCGTTTCCCATCGCGGCATCGCGCGGCCCGACGCCATATTCCTCAAACGCCTGGTTTGTCTGGGCGTGCGCTCGGATCGCGGCGAACGTCGCCGCGAACGCGATCGCGACCGCGATGAACAGGCGCATGGAAATTCGTGGAATGCCGCGCATCAGAAACTGTATTTCCCATCGACGAACGCGAAATTGCGTTCGTGCGCGAACGACAACAGCCGGCCTTCCGGCCCGCCGAACGCGATCACGCCGGCGCCGATCTCAAGGTCCGGCGTGATGTCGTAGCTCGTTTTGGTGGAAAATTGCATGTCCTCGCCGAACACATCGCCGTCGTTCCAGTCCTCGCGATCAAGCTCCGAGAGGTTGTAGAGAAGCTGCGCGTACACCTCGAGTTTGTCCTCGAAAAACGTCTGCCGCGCGTAAGCGATGAAAAAAGTATAGGCGCGGTCGGTCAGCAAATCGTCCGTGTCGCCGAGCGTGAACATCTGCAAGACCTGCGCGTTGATAAGAAGGTCGAAGGAGAACGTGTAATCCACGGCGGCGGTGTAGATCGCGGCCGGTCGCTCGACGATGCGCAGCTCGTCCGTGTAGAGATGACGGGGCGTTTGCAGAACTCCCTCGGCGCGCACGACCGACGGCCCCAGATTCGCCGCGAAATCGGCGCCGAATTGATGGCGCCGCTCGTAGCGCGTCTCGAACAGCGGCAGCGGCTCGGCGTCGCCGAGCAGGTCGCCGATCGCCTCGACGGAGAGCTCCTCCGATTCGAGCACGAGATCGCGAATGACGGGATTGAGGTACAACGTCGGCACGTCATCCAGGCCGTAAATGTACGAAACGGACGCGCCGACCGGCCCGGAGATCAGGCTCGCGCGCGCGGCGAGCTCGCCGTTTTCCGGCTCGGCGTCCGGCATCGGATAGACACCGTTCATCTCGCCGCGCGAAATCTCATCGGCGAGCTCGTCGCGCCAGTCCGGAAACCACGCGTCCGCGAAACGCACGAAGCGCCGCCCCTCCTCGGTCTCCTGCATGAAACCGACGGCTTGTTCGATCGGCACGCGGTTTCCAAACGGCGCGAAGTCGCCGCCGATGAGATCGACGCGCGCGGGCGCAAAAAACGGGATGTAGATCGCCTCGAAGCGCCACGGGCCCACGTAGTAATCCGCCTTGGCCATGAGGTTCGGGATCTTCACGTGGCCAAGCTCGGTGTCGATCGCGCGACGCAGATCCCAGGAGTTTACGGTATCCGTCGGGCTGACGACATCCGTCCTCCCCCACGTCACGATCTGGTGACCAAGCCGCAAATCCACCTGCCCGACGTGCACATCCGCGTACAATTCCTCAAGGCGCGGCTCGAACGTCGCGCCGTTTCCCTCGAAATCGCGGTTGCCACGTATTTCGTAATCGACGATGCCCGACAGCAATACGGAAAGGTTGGGCGCTGTGTTGAACAGGGCTCGCGCGAAGAGCAACTCACGCGTCGTCACAAAATCCTCGAAGGCGTCGTCGGCGACGAGGTCCGCGGTGGTGCGGCTTTGAAAATCGCCGGACAGAACCGCGCGAGGCGTGAACGCACCCTCGTCGATGAGATCCCACGCGTCCTGCGCCGCCGCCGAACGGGCAAGCGAAAGGACGATCACCGCCGGCACGTAAAGCGCGCGGGCGCCGCGCGCGACGCCGCGCCGGATGGGTCGATGCATAGGGTCCCAAATCCGGAATTTCGAAGCTTGCGGAGGTTAACGTAGCTCGGTTAGCGTGTCCATCGCCGCGGGCCGCCGGACGCGACCGGGTGGCGTTTTTTATCGACATACTCCCACGATAAGTGAAGTCAGGGCGTCCCGATGACCGACGTTCGGTTCCGCAAATATCTCGGCCCGGTCAGCGAGGCGATGAGCGTCCTTGATTCGCCCGGCGTGCCGCGCGGCGGGTACTGTTATCTCTCCGTGCGGGGCCGCGTCGACCTCGATGCCTTGCAGGCCGCGCTGGACGAAATCGTCCGCATTTTCCCCGGCCTCAACTGCCGCCTTTCCGAAGAACAGGCCGGCCTGCGCCACAAACTCGCCCGCGTCCCGCTCGACACGCCGCCACGGGTGCGTGTTGTCGATATCGCCGAACCCGGCGAAAAACCGCTCGGGCGTTTTGACGCGCTTCGCCGGGCGTTTGAACCCGAATACCTCACGCCCATGGACCTGTTCGCGGAGTCCTCGTTTCGCCTGTACCTCGCGCGTTTCTCCGACGGGTACGATGCGATCGTTTTCTACTTTCATCATGTCGGCTCCGACGCCGGCACGATGTTTCCGCTCATCCGCATCTTGCTGGCCCGCTATCATCAGACGTTGACCGGCGAGCATCCCGCGTGGGCCGACACCGAGGACATGGTCTCCACCGGCCGCGCCGCGCCCGCCGCGAGCCTTCGGCATTCGATCGTCGAGATGGCGCGCGAGTCGCGTCTGCACAAAAAGCATCCCATCATCCGCTACACGCCTCCGACGCGCGTCACAAGCTCGCGCCGCCACGTCGCGTATATCCTGCTCGACAAAAACGAAACGCGCCTTCTGCGCGATCGCGCCAAAGCCGCGGGTGCGACGGTCAACGATTTCGTGTGCGTCTCGATCGCGCGCATCATGGACGAAGACCTCGGCACGCCTCCCGGAACGCACTCCATCTGGATTCCCGTCAATGTCCGCACGGACGCCGACGTGCGCGACTGGCGCATGAACTATTCCACGTCGATCAACGTCGAACTGACGCGCGACGAACGCCTGGACGAGCGAACGATGACCGGGCTGTTCGTCGCGCGGCGAAAGCGCGCCACCGAAACCGGCCGCGCCTACGCCAATCTGCGCATGCTCGGCTGGCTGCTTTATTTCATGAGCTTTCTGCCGTACGCCAAACGCGCGCCGAAGCTCCACAAGCTGTTTTCGCAGCCGATGACCTTCATGCTTTCCAACGTCGGCGTGCTCTGGCCGCGACGCGTGGACGGGCGCGTCACGAGCGACAGCGAGATCACCCGCGCGGCGAACCTCGAGATTCTCGACTACATGGTGAACTTCGCCGTGGACGACAACATGGGACACGGCTTTGTCGCCTACACGTTTGATTCACGCTTTTTCGTGGCATTTTCGGTCTATACGGATGTTATGACGCAGCTGGCCGCGGACGCCTTCGTCAACCGCATTCGCGCGCGCCTGCTCGGCAAATCCTAACCGCCAAATTCATCGGCCAGTTCGGACAAAAACGCGTCGAGCTTCTTGATCCGCTCGTCCTTCGACGCGCTTCGGATGATCCCGCCCGCCGCCGCGGGATGTCCACCGCCGAGACCGCGATCTTCCATGAACGACGCGAGGTCGGGCGGCGACTCCTGCCTCTTGAACGGATTGAGCGCGGCGGAAACGCGCAGGTCGTTCGTCTTGCGATTCTGCTGATATTGCGCCGTCACCGTCACGAGCGCATCCACCTCCGGATGGACGGCGTAGGCCAGGTTGCGCGAAAACCGCGGCGCGCTGCGCATATCCGAAAAATCGAGCACGAGCAGTTTTCCACGCACGCGCCCGAGCTTGCGAACGATTTCGGCGAAGCTCTTCTTGCTCGATTCGTATTCGGCAAGGCGCGAGGTTATCTCCGGCATCGCGGCGATCGCGGCGACGGATGTATCGCGAAAACGCCGCGTCAGCCAGATCATGAACGCGCGCGCCGTCTTGAAGTCCTCCGTCGGCAGGTAGATCGCGCGGTTCACCAGGTTCGCCGGCGAATCCGCGAGCCACTCGTCGATCGACGCGTAATCCATGCTGTCGATCTTGTCCGCGTCGATAACGGTGTTTTCCATGAACGGCGGGAACGCCGCCTTGTCGCGCAGATGGTCGAACGCCACGCGCGCGGCCGACGGCGCCTCGAACGCCGCGCCCTCGCCGATCGACAGGCCGAGCTTTTTCGCCTCGTCGAGATTGCCCGGGTGATGATCGAACCACGCGCGGACCTCGCGCATCGGATGCGGCAGGTCGCAAACGATGTCCGTCGGGTCGAGCGGCGCGTTGCGCACCTGCGTCGGGCTTGTGAAAAAATACGCGTCGAGGCCGCTCCAGATCGACACCAGAGCCGCGGACACAAGCCCGTCGAAATCGTTGTGCGTCGCGATCATCGGCTCGTTGTTCATGAGCGGGCCGCCTCCTGTTCGCGCAGAAATTCGATCAACACGCGATTCACTTCCTCCGGCTCCTCCTGCTGCACCCAATGCGAACATCCGGGGATCCGATGCAGACGGCAAGGCGCGTCGATCTGCTTGTCGATGTCGTCAACGAGCTCCGGGCCGAGCGCGCGGTCGTTGCCCGCCCAGATGACAAGCGTCGGCACGCGAATCTTCGGGAAGCCGCGCACCTCGCGAAAGCTCTTTCGATCCGGAAGCACCGCTCGGTACCAATTGATCCCCGCGGTCAACGCGCCGGGCTGCGTCATCGCGTCGCGAAACTTGGCGATCACCTCGTCCGGGAACATCTCCTTGCGCCGCGCCCAGCCGCGAAACATCTTTTCCGTCTCTTTCCCGGGATCGCGCAGGAAAAACCACTCCGGCACGCGCGGGATCTGAAAAAACAGCATGTACCACGAGCGCAGCATCTGGCGCGGATTGGTCAGAACGTGCCGCAGAAAGACGCGCGGGTGCGGCGCGTTCATGATCGAGAGCGATCGCAAACGCTCCGGCTTGCGCGCCGCGTAAATCCACGCGACGCCTCCGCCCCAGTCGTGCGCGACCAGGTGCACCGGCCCGCCGCCGTGCGCGTCGATGAGCGCATCCACGTCCGCGCATAGATGGTCCATCGAGTAGTCGATCTTGTTCGGCGGACGCTCGGTGAGGTTGTAGCCGCGCAGGTCCGGCGCAATCGCGCGAAAGCCCGCGCCGGCGAGCGCGTCGATCTGATAGCGCCAGGCAAACCAGTGCTCCGGAAAGCCGTGCAGCATCAGGACGGGCGGCCCGTCGCCCTTGCGCACCACATGGAAACGCAGCGTGCTTGTCGGCACGGTCGCGTGCTCAAAGGAGTCGGTATCGACGGAAAGCATCGAGGAATGAGCGTCGGCAAATTCGCGCACTCCGTCAACCGCGATTTGCCGGAAACGCCCGCGCCTGCCCGCGCGTATCCTTCGACGATCCGGCGCAACGGTTTTCACGCCGATCGGGAGAAGGCATGATCGACACCATGAACCCCAACGCACCGCCGTCCGCGCGCAAGGCGTCCGCTTGGCGCCCGATCGCGCTCATGGCCGCGGTGATAGCCGTGCTCGTCCTTTCGTACGTCTTTGATATCGGCGCGCAGCTCGGCAGGCTGCGCGGCTTCATCGACGCGCTCGGCTGGCTTGGCCCAGTCGTGTTCGTACTGATCTACGCCGTCGCAACCGTCGCGGCGATCCCCGGCTCGGCGCTGACCATCGCGGCGGGCGGGCTGTTCGGCTCCGTCGTCGGCGTCGCGAGTGTCATTGTCGGCGCAACGCTCGGCGCGTGCCTGGCGTTTCTTGTCGCGCGCTACTTCGCGCGGGACGCCATCGCCGCCTGGCTCGGCAAGAACGAGAAATTCAGGAAGCTTGATCGCCTCACCGAAACGCACGGCGCGATCATCGTCGCGCTGACAAGGCTCGTGCCTGTCTTCCCGTTCAACCTGCTCAACTACGGATTCGGCCTGACGCGCGTTACGTTTTTGACTTACGCGCTCTGGTCGTTTGTATGCATGATTCCGGGCACGGTGCTGTACGTCGTCGGCGCGGACGCGGTCACGAGGGGCCTTGAACAGGGCAAAATTCCCTGGGCGCTCGTCGCGGTATTCGGTGCGGCCATCGGCGTGCTCGTCCTCATCGTCCGCGCGGCGAAAAAGAAGTTGCAGGAGAAGGAAAAAGCGGCCGGCGTGTCGATCGAGGCCGATGGAGACGACGCATGACGCAAACCACCACCATGGCCGTAATGTCCGGGTCGCCCGCGTTTCCGATCGAGCCGCGCGACGAGCAGAACGAACGTCTCATCGCGAACGTCCGCCCGCTCGACTGGATCAATCCGACACCGGCGCCGAAATACAACCTTGTCGTCATCGGCGCCGGCGCGGCCGGACTCGTCACCGCGATCGGGGCGGCGGGGCTCGGCGCAAAGGTCGCGCTCATCGAAAAGCACCTCCTGGGAGGAGACTGCCTGAACGTCGGGTGCGTTCCGAGCAAGACGATCATCCGAAGTTCGCGCGCCGCCAGGGACATTCGCGACGCCGCGAGTTTTGGCGTATCCGCCGGCGATCCGCGAATCGATTTCGCGCGCGTCATGGAGCGCGTGCGCCGTGTTCGCGCGGATATCAGCAAGGTTGACGCCGCCGCGCGCTACCGCGACCTCGGCGTGGACGTTTTCATCGGGACCGCGCGTTTCAGCGCGCCCGACGCGATCGACGTCGATGGCCGTACACTGCGCTTTTCGCGCGCCGTCATCGCGGCGGGCGCGCGCCCCGCAACGCCGCCGATCCCGGGCCTGGCCGAGGCCGGCTTCCTGACCAACGAGACCGTCTTCAACATTACGCGCCTGCCGCGCCGGCTCGCGGTGCTCGGCGGCGGGCCGATCGGATGCGAACTGGCCCAGGCTTTCCGGCGCCTGGGGTCCGAGGTGACGATCGTCGAGGCGATGGATCAATTTCTGTTGCGCGAGGACCCGGACGCGGCGCGCCTTCTGCTTTCGCGTTTTCAGGCGGAAGGCATCGACGTGCGCCTCGGCACGAAACTGTCGCGCGTTGCCTCCGACGGCGACGGAAAAGCGCTCACGCTCGATCGCGGCGGCGTCGAATCGATTCTGAACGTCGATGAGATTCTTGTCGGCGTCGGCCGCAAGCCGAATGTCGATACGATGAATCTCGAGGCCGCGCGCGTCGCGTACGATCCGCGAACGGGCGTGAAGGTCGACGACGCGCTGCGCACATCGAACAAACGCATCTTCGCCGCAGGCGATATCTGCATGGAGCAGAAATTCACGCACGCCGCCGATGCCGCCGCACGCATCGTCATCCAGAACGCGCTGTTTTTCGGGAGCAAAAAACTCTCCGCGCTGCAAATCCCCCGATGCACCTACACCGATCCGGAAATCGCCGCGATCGGCCTGACCGAGTCGATGGCTGCCGAGCGCGGCATCGCGATCGACACCTATCGCCACGACCTCGCCGAGAACGACCGCGCGATGGCCGAGGGCGAGACGGACGGCTTCGTGAAAGTGCGCGTGAAAAAGGGTACGGACGAGATCGTCGGCGCCACCATCGTCGCGCGCCACGCGGGCGAGATGATCGGCGAAATCACGACCGCGATGGTGCACGGCATCGGCCTTGGCGGCCTCGCGAGCGTTATCCACCCCTACCCCACGCAGGCCGAGGCCATCAAGCGCGCGGCGGATGCCTACAATCGCACGCGTTTCACGCCGTCCGTGGCGAAATGGTTCAGGCGCTTTCTCGCGTGGCGGCGGTAGACGGCAGGCGCGATCGAAACATAGTGTAGGTTCGTGGATCCCGTCTGGACGAACTGGCCGCGCAACGTCGTCAATCGCCCGCGCGCGTTTCACCGCCCGCGCACGCAATCCGAAATCCGCGACATCGTGCGGCGCGCCGCGGCCTCTCAAGCCCACGTGCGCGTCGTTGGCGGCGGGCACTCCTGGTCGGAGGCGACGCGCTGCGACGGCGAACTTATCACCCTGGACCGCCACCAGCGGCTGCTTTTCGTCGATCGTGACGCGGGGCGATTCACCGTTGAGGGCGGCCTGCGTCTTGCGCAACTCAACGCGATGCTCGCCGCGCACGGCGTGGCGCTCGCGAACCTCGGTTCCATCGACGTGCAGAGCGTTGCCGGGCTTATCTCCACGGCGACGCACGGTTCCGGCATCGGCTTCGGCACGCTCTCCGACCTCGTGCGCGGCCTGACGATCGTCACCGGCGACGGTGAGATCGTGCGCATCGATGAGAGCGACGGAGAATTGCTGCACGCGGCCGCCTGCTCGCTTGGCCTTTTCGGCGTGGTGTCCGAAGTGACAATGGAGTGCGTGCCCGCGTTCAATGTCCATTGCGTCGAGGAAATGCTGACCGTTGACGAGGTGCTCGCGAATCTCGACGCCTACGTGCGCGATAACGAACATTTCAAATTCTGGTGCCTGCCACACACGGACTACGCCCTGGTCTTCCGGCAAAACCGCACGGACGAAAAACCGCGTGGCCATCGGGTCAACCGCCTGATTCACCGCGAATTGGTGCGCAACTACATCGTCGACCTTGGCTTGGCCGCCTGCGCGCCGAAGCCGCGCCGCGTGCGCGCCTTTCACAGGCTGCTGGCCGCCGTTTCGCCGAAAACAATCGAATACGTCGATCGCAGCGACCGCGTATTCAACTTCCGGGTACGCACCCGCCATTGGGAATCCGAATACGCCGTGCCGATCGAACACGCGCGCGAGGCGATCCTCGCAAGGCAGGCGTGCGTCGATGAGCACGACCGCGACATCGGCTTCATCCTCGAGGTGCGTTTCGTGCGCGGTGACGCGCCGTGGCTCTCGCCGGCGCACGGCCGCGACAGTTGTTACCTCGGCGCATTCCAGCACCACGGCATGCCGTGGGACGATTTCTTCCACGATTTCGAGGCGCGTATGGGCGCATTCGACGGCCGGCCGCATTGGGGAAAGTGCCACACGAGGACCGCCGCCGATTTCGCGCGCCTGTACCCCCGCTGGAACGACTTTCTCGCCGTGCGCGAACGGTTTGATCCGCGGGGCACGTTCCTGAACGATCACCTGCGCCGGGTGATCGGCCGCGCCGTCTGACGCGGGTTTTTTCCGCGCCGGGGGCATTGCGCCCTTTTCCTGAATCGCCGTTCAGCGTAGATTCCGCTTTGTGTCGCGGCGCGTCATTTTGACGCCGCCAAACCCTCGGACGTGAATCCCATGAACGAATATCTGCTGAAATCCGGAACCGCGCTCGCGCGCCTGATCCGCGACGGGGCCGCCTCCTCGGAGGATATCGTCGAGACGCACATCCGGCGAGCGCAAAGCGTGAATCCGACGATCAATGCCATCATCCAGTTGCGATTCGACAAGGCCCGCGAGGAAGCCCGCGCCGCGGACGCGCGCATCCGCGAAAAAGGCACGGACGGCCTGCCGCCCTTTTTCGGCGTGCCCTGCTCCATCAAGGAAAATTTCGCGTTTGTCGGGTTTCCGCAGACATCCGGCCTCGTCGCCAGAAAAAACATGATCGCGACCAAAAACGCGACGTGCGTGTCGCGCCTGCTCGCCACGGGAGCGATCCCCATCGGCACGACGAACGTGCCGGAACTCTGCATGTGGATGGAGACGGAAAACCGCATCTACGGCCGTACAAACAATCCGTACGACCCCACGCGCATCGTCGGCGGCAGCTCCGGCGGCGAGGGCGCCCTGATCGGTTCGGGCTCCTCCCCCTTCGGACTCGGCGCGGACATTGGCGGATCGATCCGCCTGCCCGCGTTTTTCAACGGAGTCTTCGGCCACAAGGCGACCGGCACGATGATCCCCGCGACGGGGCAATACCCCATGGCGCACGGCCACGCGCTGCGCAGCCTCTCGACCGGCCCGATCGCCCGGCGCGCGGAGGATCTCTGGACGCTCGTCAAGGCGTTCGCCGGACCCGACGGCGAAGACCTTTCCTGCGTGCCGTGGGAAGTCGGCGATCCGCACGCCGTCGATGTGGCGAAGCTGCGCGTGCTGAACGTGCCCGACAACGGCCACACGCCCGTTTCGGACGATTTGCGCATCGCTCAGCGCGACGTGGCGACGCACTTGCGCTCGCTTGGCGCGGCGGTGGAAAAAACGCGCTTCAAGGACCTCGGCAAATCGTTCAACATCTGGGGCTCGACGCTCACCCTGGCGGGAGGCCCGTCGTTCGCGGAACTGTTGGGCAACGGCAAGGCCATGAACGCCTTCGCGGAGCTTCCGAGCTGGATCTTGCGGAAGTCGCCGCACACGCTGCCCACACTGATGCTCGCGGCGACGGAGTCGATCGAAAAAGCGTTCCCCGCGCGGATGAAGCGTTTCTTTGAACTTGGCCAGCGCCTGAAAGACGAGATCGCGGATGCACTCGGCGACGACGGGGTGATGCTTTTCCCGTCGTACAGCTCGCCCGCGCCGCTGCACTACCTTCCGCTCGTGGCGCCGTTCAACTTCGTATACACGGGGATCATCAACACGCTCGAACTCCCCGCGACGCAGGTGCCCCTCGGCCTGAACAAAAAAGGCGTGCCCACCGGCGTACAGGTCATCGCCAGGCACGGCAACGACCATCTGTGCGTCGCGGTGGCGATGGAACTGGAGCGCCGCTTCGGCGGCTGGACGCCGCCGCGGCAACTGGGGGAGTGGAACTAAAATCCGGGACGCTTCTCGTGGCGGTCGCCGCATACGGCTTCGAGCAATCTGTCTTCCGCGTTAAAGGCGAGGAAACACCGGCGTCCGGAATGTTCGCCGAGAAAACGCGGATACACCAGGCAATATTCCGCTGATTTCGACGAAAGCGCCCTTCCTGTGATCCGCCGCGCCGCGTCGATGCACGCACCCGCACCTTGAATCGTCGTGGCGGCTTCACCGAACTTTTCGGTGATGGCTACGCGAGTCTGGTTTATTCGGAAATCTTTTTGGCCAAGATGCGGTTGCGAAACTCCTCCATAAAGCGCGGATTCAATAATAAGTGCAGTGACGAAGGCGGCGGGCGGAGCCACGAAAATTACGACGAGCACTTTTAGCAATTTCTTCGAGGTTCCGTTCTTGGCATTCGTTTTCATTGGCACGTGCATATCAGTTCCATGAACACTGCGTCTTTGACGAGCGCAACGCATTGCATCGATACGATAGACGTGCGGTCTCTGTAAACGACGCATGCGTCAAAATCGGTGCGTGCAGATTCGCACCACGGACAATCCCTGCGTATTGAGCGGCGACAAATGTCGGCATTTCGAGAGATTGGAGTGCCTGTCACTGCAACGAGTTCGTCCGCCGACATTCCCAGCCATAGCGCCGCCGTCATGTGCCCGATCAAGGCGCGGTCCTCGATGTGGTAGGAAACGAGAAACATCGAAAAGAATATCGTCAATGCGACGTACCAAGTCGGCAAAAGGTGCCGACGAACAGCGCCAACGAAAAACGCGAACCCCATAGGCCCGCGCTTTCGAAAGTCAGAGCTGGTGCGTGGTTTTTCGACGGACGTTTCTCCTACCTCGCGTAATCCACCGCGCGGCTCTCGCGAATGACAACGACGCGGATCTGGCCGGGATAGACCATCTCCTCCTCGATCTTCTTCGCGATGTCCTTGGACAGCACCACGCTGTCGTCATCTGTGATCTTGTCGGATTCGACGATGACGCGGATCTCGCGGCCCGCCTGGATGGCGAACGTCTTCTCGACGCCGGTGAAGCTGCTGGCGATGCGCTCCAGGTCCGTGAGCCGCTTGATGTACGACTCAAACATCTCGCGCCGGGCGCCGGGACGCGCGCCGGAGAGCGCATCGGCCACCTGCGTGATGATATCGAGCGTCGATTCCATCTTGATGTCCTCGTGGTGCGCGCCGACGGCGTGGCATACGTCCGGATGCTCGTTGTACTTCTTGACGAGGTCCATGCCGATGAGCGCGTGCGAGCCCTCCACGTCGTGATCCACCGCCTTGCCGATGTCGTGCAGAAGGCCCGCGCGCTTGGCGAGCTTCTGGTTCACCCCAAGCTCCGCGGCCATGATACTCGCGATGAACGACACCTCGATGGCGTGGCTGAGCTGGTTTTGCGAATAGCTCGTGCGGAACTTCAGGCGCCCGAGCAGCTTGATGAGTTCCGGATGGATGCCGTGCACGCCGACGTCGAATGTCGCCTGCTCGCCCGCCTGCCAGATCTCTTTTTCAATATCCGACTCGCACTTGCGGACGACTTCCTCGATGCGGCCCGGATGGATGCGCCCGTCCTGGATGAGCGTTTGCAGCGACAATCGCGCCACCGCGCGGCGCACCGGATTGTGCGCCGACAGAATGACCGCCTCGGGCGTGTCGTCCACGATGAAATCGACGCCGGTCGCCGCCTCGAGCGCGCGGATGTTGCGCCCCTCGCGGCCGATGATGCGGCCCTTCATGTCCTCGCTCGGGAGATGCACCACCGAAACCGACGCCTCGTTGTTGTATTCGACCGCCAGGCGCTGCGTCGCGAGCGCGATGATCTTTTTGGCGCTCTTCTCCGAATTTTCGCGCGTTTCTTCCTCGATCTCGCGGATCGTCTTGGCCGCCTCGTGCTTGGCCTCCGAGAGCATGGTGTCGATGAGCTGCTTTTTCGCCTCACCGGCGGTGAAACCGCTGGCGCGCTCGACCTTCGACATCCACTCGTCCACGAGCGCCTGGTATTTCTTTTCCTGCTGCACCAGCGCGCGCTCGCGGACGATCAGCGTGCGTTCGCGCTGCCCGACCTCGACCTCTTTCTTGTCCACCGTCTCCGCCTTGCGGTCGGCGATCTCGCTTTTTTGGCGGACACGCTGTTCCTGATGCTTGAGGCGATCGCGGGATGCTTGCGCCTCGTTCTCGAAGGCCGATTTCAGACGAAGCTGCTCGTCCTTGAGACGCAGTTCAAAATCCTTGGTCAACGTTTTTTGACGCGACTCGGATTCCTTGCTGGTTTGTTCGGCCAGAAGCTCGAGTTCGCGAACGCGCCGCGCGCCGGCGGTTCGCGCGAGATAATATCCCGCCGCCCCGCCGCCGCCGAGCGCCACGACAATGGCGATCAGGGCGACAATGAAGCCACCGTTCATGGATGCCTCCTACGCAACGCGCGAAACGTCCCAGGCCGGCGCGGCGGTGTTATCCGCGCACGGCGACGATCCGCGCGACGCGACTCCAAATCAGGGCGAAATCAACAGGAAGTCCGGGCGCGTTGCGCCATGCGCGCAAAGGCGCCGCCGACAAAAGGCGGGACCGCGCACGGCCGCGTTATCGTGCCGCGAGGTGCGCGATCGTTATCTTTAGATCCGGCTTGCGCCGGATCGCTAGTCGGTTTCGGACTCCCGGTCACCCCTGAGGAATTTCGCCCCGAGGTTTTTATCTACCAGCGCGCGGCACCACCGCGCGCATTCGCATCGAAACATGCCCCCCGCGAAAACCGTGTCTGCCAGTATTTGAACCTGTTGTAAAACAACAACAGGCGGGCCTCGGTTTGCGGTCTCGGGCGTATCCGCTCTTGCGAGGGGACGTGCCGTCTGGCCGCAGGGAGCAAAGCCCCTTACGTCAGAGATGGCTCAAACACACCTGCAGATCACGAGAGCCGCAGGGGACACATCTTTTCTTGTCAAAACCGACGCGAAGCCCGTCAGAGCTTCGAGTCGATGTAGCTCAGCACCTCGTCGCAGTGCTCCTCGATCTGCGCGAACGCGGATCGCTGCCGCTCCCGCGTGGAGAGGCACTGGTCGGCGATGTCCAGCGCCGCCAGGATCGCGACGGTCACGTCGGACAACCCCGGCTGCCGCCGCTGAACGTCATCCAGGTGCTCGTTCACGAAGTCGACGACGCGACGCACGTATTCCGCGTCATCGCGGCCCGCCTTCAGCGGGATTTTTCTTCCAAAAACCGTGACTTCGAGAAAATCCGCCACCTGGGGCCTCCACCCGGCGCTGGTGCTTTGAACTCGCTTCCTTTGTGCCGAATGCGCAGGGGCTTGTCAATTGGCGTCGCTTTCGGCGGGATTTTCTTTTCCCGCCGCGACCTCGCCGGGCGGCACGTAATCCGGATGCTCGCGGCGCAGCGTCGCCAGGAACCCGCGCAGCGCGGCCTCGTCGCCGGACCGCCACGCGGCGCGCGCTCCGTACCAAAGGATATTCGGATCCCGGCGCGCCGCGTACGCCTCGCCGTAAGCAGCCACGGCATCCTCGTAACGCTCGTGCATCGAAAAGTGATTCGCCATCACCTGGCGGAGAATGCCGGGATCGGTTCGCGCAAGATGCGGCGCCATGAAGAGGTAGAACGTCGCAAAACCGACGGCCGCGCCCGCGAATCCCGCAAGCGCCCGCCGGGGCGCGCTTCGGTCGTGCGCGGCGATAAACAACCAGAGCGCGGCAACGAGCAGCATCGCGAGCAAAACCGCCGCGCCGACGGGCAGGCCCAGGATGTTTCCCGCGCCGACCCCCGCCTTCAACATCGGTCGCGCGAATTCGTGGAGCGGATTGGCGACGCGATCGGGCATTTGCGGTTCGACCATTGTCCCGAACGCCACGACGAGCCCCGAAATAAGCCCCGCCCCGCAAAACGCGCCGCGCCAGGCCGCGTTCGACTTCGAAACGAAATACGCCGCGCCGATGACGAGCGCGCCGATCGCCGGCACAAGGTGCCTCGGCCCAAGAGACGCGGCGCCGCCCGCCTCGAAATATCCCGAAAAAATAAGCGCATAGGCGAAAAATGACCCGCCGAGAAGCAGGGCATCCCGCGCGCTTTCGCGCCAAAGGCGGGCGATTCCGACAACGCCGAATATCAGCACCGGGCTGTAGAAGAACAATCCCTTCGCGGGCGACAGCAGGATCAGCGCGAGCCCGGACAGACTCGGTGCGCCGATGCCGAATAGTCCTCGCGAGGCGGCCGTTGCGTAGTATTCGGACGCGACATGCTCGTAGCTGACGCGCAGCGGATCGCCGAATACGGCGGCGTTGTAGAAGAGGATGATCGCGGCGGGCAGCGCCGCGCCAAGCGCGGCAAACAGCGCCACGCGCGCCGGCCGGCGTTCAAACGAGATCAGATATAGCCCCGCGATCGCGCCAAGAACCGCCGCGGGGTACTCCATCGCGATCGCGCCGCCGAACGAAATCCCCGCGAGGGCAAGCGTCGCCGCCGGGCGTTCGTCGCCTCGCCGATAAGCCAAAAGCGCGGCAAGTCCCGCCGCGACGGCAATGGCCGCAAGACCGTGCGCGTAGATCATCGCATGATACGGCCACGCAACGCTTCCGGCGGTTAAAAGGACGAACGCCGAGGAGCGCGCAAGCCTGTCGTCACCCGTCAGGGTCTTCAACCGACGGAAGACGTACAGGGCGCCCATCAGCACGATCGGTACGAATGCGACAAGGCGCGTCAGATGGCGCGCGGCATCGAAATCGCGCATCGCAAGGCGGACGAGCGCGTAGAATGGAACGAGCAGAAGGCTGACGCCCGGCGCCTTGTCGGAATAACTGGCGTCGCCGGCGACCGTGCGGTCCGCGGTCATGAGCGCGTACGGCCCAAGCTCCGCCGTGCCGTTCTCGACGAGGCGCACCGTCGTCGCAAACCGGCTCACGGCATTGCTGCCCGCGTATTTCGTGGCCGGCAACGCAAGCAAAATGACGACGAGCGCGAGGATGGCGCTTGGAGAGCGGTCGGTTCTCATCGGGCGCTCCGGCAAGTCCGGCTCTTCTAGCACACTCCGCTTGTTCGCGCGCGTTTCGTCGTGCCAAGATCGCGCCATGTCCTATTTCGCGGCGCACGCCGTCGCCGCCGCTCTCGCGACGGCGCCCGTCGTCTTCGTGGCGCTCCGCCTCACCGGGCCCGCGGCGCTCGCCTTTTCCGGCGCGGCGCGCGCGGCGGCCGCGATCCTCATCGCGTTCCTGTTGGTCAACCTGGCCGGCGGAGTCCTTGGCGCCGCGCACGCCTTATCGGCGTCGACCTACATCATCCTTCTCGCGTCGGCCGCCGTCGCCGTCGAGGCGATCGTCCGTCACCGCGCCGCGACCGACAACAGCGCCGCGACCGACAACAGCGCCGCGACCGTCAGGGAGCGGGTGGCCGCGACCGTCAGGGAGCGGGTGGCCGCGACCTGGTACTCCGGCACGCCCAACCGCCTCGAACTTGCTCTTGTCACGACGCTCGCGCTGCTGGCCATCAGCGCGCACGCGGGCCTTTTCGCGGCGCGCCTGTCGAACCCGACCGCGGAATACGACGAGCTCACCTACCACCTTCACTTTCCCGCGCAGTGGCTGGCGAGGGGCGCCATCGAACATATCGAGACGCCGTTTGGCGACGCCGCGCCGGCCTACGCGCCCGCGTCCGGCGAATTATGGTTCGCCTGGCTGATGGCGCCGTGGCGCGGCCCGGCGCCGGGCACGTCCTTCAAGCTCGCGGGGATCGACGCCCTGGCGCGCGCCGGGCAGTTGCCTTTTTTCGGGCTCGCGCTCGCCGCGCTAATCATGATCGCGCAAGGCGTCGGCGCGACCGGCCCGCGCGCCGCGCTGCCGGCGATTCTGTTCGCGATTTCGCCGTGGGCGTTGCGCCAGTCCGCGACGGCGGGCGTCGATCTGATGATGGGGGCGTTTTTGCTCGCCGCCCTTGCCTTCGCGATGGATTTCGCACGCATGCCGCGCCGCGCTTTGGCCGCGATGTCCGCAATCGCGCTAGGCGCGGCGCTGGCAACGAAATACGCCGCCATCGTTTACGCGCCGCTTGTCGTCGTCGCGGCGGTTGTCCAGGCCGGGCGCCGGATTCGCCGTGGCGATGCGCTCGCGTTCCTTGTCGCCGCCGTCGTCGTCGCGTCGCCCTGGTACGTACGCAATCTCATGGCGACCGGCAACCCGATTTTCCCCGCGCACGTGCGGTTTTTCGGCATCGACCTTTTCCCCGGGCTTTACACACGCGAAGCGATGCTCGCAAGCCCGTTTCACGTGCCGGACGCGGCGACCGCCGCCGGTGTGACGCTGCGCGCCTTCCATCCGTTGCTTGCCGCCGCGGCGGCCATGGGCATCGTGGCGGGCCTTCTCGAAGCCGCGCGCCGGCGCGATCGCGGGCTTGCCGTTATCGCGGGACTTGGCCCGATCGCCATCCTCTGGCATTACGCGCTTGTGCCTTATAGTTCGCAGGATCGATTCCTCGTCTTCGCGATCGCGTTGTGTTTCGCGCCGCTTGCGGCGCTGCCCGCAACACGCCGAGGCCAGGCCGTGTCGTCAGCAGCGATCGCGATTGCGTTCGCGGCCATCTTCGCGCCCCGATTCGATATGTCCGTGGGAAAAACGACGTTCGCGGCCATGCCGGTATTTCTCGCGTCCGGCGCGGGATGGGCGCTTCTTGCCGCTTTTGCCGCCGCCGTCGCGGCCGTCCTGGCGTCTTTTCGCGCTCGCTCGCTTATCGCCGTCGTGATTCTCGCGTTCGGCGCGTCGAGCGCCGCGGCGTTCGCGATTCGCGGACCGGCGCGCGGCCACTTCGTCGCGCCGACGTTCGCCGGCCTCGCCGATCTTCCCTGGCGCGGCTATGGCGCGTTATGGCGCGAGTCGCCGCGACAGGTCGCTTACGCCGGGCGCAACGCGCCATTCCATTTGGCCGGTCCCGGCGGCACGGCGCGCGTTTCGTATGTCAACGTCGACGGCAGCGACGGCGGCGGCAAAAGCGGCAAGAAGCGCCCATCCCGCGCCGGACGCGAGAAATACCGGCATGGCCGCGAACGTCGTTTTTCCCACGGACATATCGAATCGGGGCGCGAAGATGGC
>JAIOHV010000005.1 GCA_019912885.1 bacterium | reverse complement strand
ACACGGAATTCGATGACGACCTGTCGGACGACGACGTGGATGACGACACCGACGGCGCCAAGCCGGACGATGACGACGCGGACGACGACACGCTCGATGATGACGACGACACCGATTCGCCGTTCCCGCTAGCGCCGGATAACGACGACGACGGGCTCGGCGCGATCTCGGGCGGACAGGACGGTGGCTGCGGCTGCGGCTGTTAGTCGGATCCGGGGGGTTGGCCGAATGGGACCGGCGTGCCAGGACGCCGGTCCTGCCGCATGCGGAGCGTTTTTCGTTTGACTTTTCCCGCGCCCGAACCGATAAAGATGCGGAATTCCGTTCCTTTTATTTCATGGAGGCGACGATGCGAAAATTCGGTATCGGCGTGGCGGCTTGTTTGATCGCGCTGGGTTTCGCCTGGCCGCAAACGGCTAACGCGCGGTCGCGCGGCGGCAACTCCCACCTGATCGGCGGCGGCTTGCAATTGTCGATGTTTCAATTGCAGGGGGAGGCCGAAATCGAACTCGAAGCGCAGACAAACCAGGGCGACAAGATCACGCTGAAGAGCGACAGCGTCGATATGGAAAGCGACGGCACCGTCGGCTTCTTCCTCGTCTACCAATACATCGCCCCCAAGGGTTATTTCTTCGGCGGCGAGCTCGTGCTCCACACCTACAAGGGCAAGCTCAAGGGCGACCTGAAAAAGGACGACATCGAATACGAGGTCGATGCCGACTATGAGCTGTCGAGCACGCGTTTCGGTGGCGTCGGAGGCTACTATTTTCAGCCCGGACCGCTGCGCCCCTACGTCATGGGCGGCCTCGGCATGAACATGAACGAGCTCGATGTCGAGGACGTCGAGGAGGATAACGCCACGGCCTTCAGCTTCAGCGCGGGCGGAGGCGTCGATTACTTCGGCGGCGGCGGCTTTGTCGGCGGCGGCGGCGCGCGCATCGACCTGTATTTCTCCGAGGAATACGAAATCGACGGCGGCGTCGGCGACTTCACTGTCACGCCCAAGCGCATCCCGTTCATCTTCTTTGGGAAGATCGGGTACAACTTCGGCTAAAGGGGCAAATCCGACGGTCCAGCGGCCGTTTCGGCCCTGGGCCGTCGCGCCTTTGAAGGCGGCCGTTTCTTGACAACCGGAGGCCCGCCGCCTATAAGCGATCAAACTTTCCGCGAATTGTTGACAATTCGATCGTTGATGCCGCGGCCGTTTCGCCCGCCCTGTCCGGGTGATCGCGCCTGCGGCCGATCCGCCCGCGCCAGGCGCGCGAGCAGGGGGCCCGCATGAAGCTCGGCATTCGTTTTCTCGTCGTCGCGATGACGCTCGCGTTCGCCGTCCCGGCGATGGCGCTCGATAATCCGCCCAAGGATAGCGGGATCGTCATCTGGGTGGCGCCGCAGGTTCACCTTCACGATTTCCAGGCCGATATCGAGTTCGACGACGCCGCGGGAACCGGCGACGAGTTGCTCGAGGAAGAAATGAAAATCAACCAGACCGCCGGTCTGGCCTTCAACGTCACCTACGTGACGCCGAGCCCCATCTTCGTCACGCTCGAATTCGCGCATCATCGCTACTTGCCGCTCGTGGAAAGCCGCGAGCTCGAGGACTTCGACGGCTTCGTCGATCCCGATTCCGACGACAACCAAACGCAGATTCGCATCGAGCAAACGCGCGGCGGACTCATCGTTGGCGCGTACCTGTTCAAGGCGCCCGCCCGGCCTTACATCGCCGTCGGCGGAAACTTCAACCTCGAGCGCCTGGTGGCGTTCGGGCAGAAGATCGACGCCCAGGTTCCCGGCGCGTCGGGCATCCTCGGTGTCGACTACTACGTCTCCGAGCACGTCGCGCTCGGCGCCGCCGGCCGCGTGGACTATTTGTTCGGCGAGGAATTCTCCGACGAGTTCGAAAAAGGCGGCACGAAGCACGACCTGACGGTCACCGTGGCCCGCCTGCCGCTTTTGGCGTCCTTCCGCGTCGGGTATATGTTCTGAAGCCAGAAGATAGAAAATAGAATAGAGCGCGCGAGGGCACGTCGCGCGCTTTTTCTTTTGGCGCAGGCGTTGCCTGCCGGCAACGGCGTTCATTGCCAAACGCGCGTCGTAACCGGCAGCGTGCGGTGAACCCTATTTCCTATTTCCTATTTCCTGTTTTCTGCTTCTCTAAGCGTGTTTCCGCTTCGGCGTGTGCCCGACGGACGATCCGTTGCCGCCTCCCGCCAGGCCGCGTAGCGCCAGCGCCTTTTTCGAAATCCCGGGCGCCCACACCACGCGCGATACCGCGCCGAACGTTCGATACATCTTGTGCGTGTACGGCTGCCAGAACGGGCTCCACGCCGGCTGTTTCACCAGCTCGTGATTGACATGATAGCGGACGCACAAATCGCGCAGGCCGTCGTCGCCATGAACGCGGCCGACGCCGCTCTTTTTCACGCCGCCCCACGGCGTCTCGGGGAAGCCGTGCGTCACGAGAACCTCGTTCACCATGACGGTGCCCGCGCGCAGGCGCTCGGCCAATCGTTTCGCCCGCGCGCGATCACGCGTGAAGATATAGGCGTCGAGGCCGTACGGCGAATCGTTGGCGCGGGCGACGGCGTCGTCCTCGTCGGAAAACCTGAGGAACGGCAGCGTCGGCCCAAACGTTTCCTCGCGCACGCATTCGAAATCGTCGCGGCACTCGTCGAGCACCGTCGGCGCGTAGAATTGGCCCGGTCCCTCGGGGCGGAATCCGCCGGTCAGCGCCTTCGCGCCGGCGGCCTTGGCCGCCTCGACGTGTTGCTCGACGATCGCAAGCTGCCCCGGATCGGTCATCGGTCCCATCGAAACGCCATCCTCGAGGGGATTGCCGACCTTGATCTGACGCACGCGGTCAACCACCTTTTCGAGCACGCGATCGTAGATCGACTCGTGCACGTACGCGCGCTCGACGCTCGCGCATACCTGTCCGGCGTTCGCGAACGCGCCCCACACGAGCGAGCCGACGGCGTGCTCGATGTCCGCGTCGGCGCAGACAATGGCCGGGTCCTTGCCGCCGAGCTCCATCGAGCAGGGAATCAAAAGGCGTCCGCATTCGGCGGACACGCGCTCGCCGATCGCGGTGGAGCCGGTGAAGTTCACGTAGTTCGCTTCCTCGATCAACTTGAACGCGTCGCCGCCCGACATCGGCGTCACCTGATAGAGATCCGGATCAAGCCCGGCTTCGTCGAACAGCTCGCGCGCCTTCAGCGCGATGAGCGGCGTGAGGCTCGCCGGTTTGTGCACGACGGTATTGCCCGCGAGAAGCGCCATGACGATTTCGCCCGTCGGAATCGTGAAAGGAAAGTTCCACGGACTGATGACGAACACCACGCCGTGCGGCTTGTAATGGATGTAGCTGCGCCGGTATTTGGCGAGGTGCAACGGGATCGCCTTGCGCGCCAGGATGCGTGGCGCGCGCCGGCAGAAGTACGCCGTCAGGTCGATGACGGGCATGACTTCCGTTTCCATCGCCTCCTGAAGCGGCTTGCCGTTTTCCCTCGCGATAAGTTCGCAGACCTCCTCCGCGCGATCGACGAGCGCGTGTCCGAAACGCGCGATGACGCGCGCGCGCTCCTCGATGCTTTTTTCGCTCCAGGCGATCTGGGCGCGTTGCGCGCGGCGCATCGCGTCACGTCCCTCGTCGAGCGTGAACGAACGGACGTCCTCGAGCTTTTCGCCCGTCGCCGGATTGAAGACTTCGATCATGCGATCGGCCATGACGGCACCCCCGGTAAAATTGGCAGGAAGAAGCGGAAATCCCCAACGGCATTGTTCCACTTCGCGCGCGGCGTCTCAAGGGGATTGAAGATTGAAAATTGAAGACTGAAGATTGGCGTCGGCCGTGGCGGGGATTCGGACGTCGAACCATAAATCGGTGTATTTCCGGCTCGCGCAGCCGGGAACACGCTCCCGGATAAATCGCCCAAATACCGCGGACGATCGAATGACCGCCCCACTTTCTCGCAAACTTCGATTTTCAATTTTCAATCTTCACTCCCCATCGGCGTCTCGTCGATGTAACCCGCAACCTTCAACATCGCGAGCGACAGCGGAATGATGCGCCGGCGATTCTCGGCCACAAAGCGGTTCAAGCCTTCGATCGGCACCATTCGAATCCCTTCGTATTCGTCATGCGGCGCCGTTTGGGCGAAGTGCTCGATGTCGGTGGCCGAGAGTTCCGTGCGCAGCTCGATCGCGATGTCGAACGTGCCGATGCGGCTGTCGAAAACAAGTGCGAACGGCTGCACGGCCGTGATGTGATCGCGCGCGACACCGACCTCCTCGAACAATTCGTCGAGAATCTGCGCGCGGAAGTCGATCGTGCCGTTTTCCGCGCGGTGCGCCGCGTCCACGACGCCCGACGGCACAAGTTCGAGCATCCCCGGGTATTGCCAGACGTGCTTCGCGCGGCGTGCCAGGACGACGCGGCCGCCCGCGACAAGCAGCCCGGACACGCCGAGGCTCGCCGGAACCGCTCCGCCGGGCGCCAGTTCCGGCTCCTCGCGCAACGCAAGATATTCGCGATAGCGCATGTACCGCCCGGTCACCCCGCCGTCCCGAAAAGCCTCGACCGTAAAAAGCGGTGCGTCGAAAGCGTGCGGCCGGCGGGCACGTTCGGCCTCCCAGAGTTCATCGATGCGGCGCGCCGTCTCTTCGCCGAAATGGAAATCGTCATCGCGCGCGCGCACGACAAGATCGGAGGTCACCGGCCAGATCTCGCAGCCGGCGATCGTTTCGCGGGGTTCCATGCGAAGAGGGTTCGCGGACATACGGGCATTTTGTCGATTTCCGCGGCGGGCGTCGAGGAGGAACGATCGGCTCGACAAGAAAATCCCTGAAATCCACCGAATTTACGGATAGGACTTACGCGTCGCCGTGCAGATACGCGATCGCATCATCGAGTCGCGCGATGAGGCCATCCGGCGCGAAGCCGCCGAATTCGCCGCGTCCTTTTGGGTCGAGCGCGAGCACGCGCACGCCCGCGGCGCGCGCCGCCGCGATTCCGGTGGCCGCGTCCTCCACCGCGAGCGCGTCGCCCGGCGCGACGGCCAGCATCGCCAAGGCGGCCTCGTACACGCGCGGGCTCGGTTTGCCATCCGGCGCGTCCTGGGCGGCGGCGATCGCATCGACGAACCGCGCCAGATCGTGCCGCGCGCAAAACGCCTCGGCCACGGCGCGCTGCGCGCTCGTGACGATCGCCACGCGCACGCCGTTGGCCTTCGCGAACGCGAGCAGCTCCCGCGCGCCCGGGTTCGGCCGCGCACCTTCGTATTGGGCGTCGATCGCGCGCTCGTACTCGAAAAGCAGGGCGTCGGCGCCGCCTTCGATGCCGTGGTGCTTCGCGAGAAGCGCCACGATTTCGGGCAGCGTCGGTCCGATCAGCGAGAAAAATTCCTCGTCCGAACCCGCGACGCCATGACCCCGCAGAAACGCGTGGTACGCGGCCTTCATCGCGCCGAGGCTATCGGCGAGCGTGCCGTCGAGATCGACAAGCAGCGCACGGTAGCGAAGGGGGCGGGCGCCGTCAGGCATCGCCCGGTTCCGCGTCGCGCTCGCGCACACCGTCGCCCGCGAGGATGTCGCGCGCCGCGCGCCGTCCCTCGATACGCGCGAGCCATCGCGGATGCGCGCCCGGCCGTTGCTTGCCGGGGCGGAGAATGTCGATGTTTTCGCCCTCGCGCAGGATGTCGCCTTTTTGGATGTCGCGCGTCGCCTGAACGCACCGCCGTGCAAACGCGTGCAGCTCCTGCTCTTCGGGCAGGACGACCTTTTCGCCGGATCCCCGCATCGCCTCGGCGGCGCGAATCGCCGCGACCATCTCGACGAGCTCCGCGTCCGTGATCGCGAAGGCGTGATCGGGGCCGGGGAGACGGTTGTGCAAGGTGAAATGTTTTTCGATCACCTCGGCGCCGAGCGCCACGGCGGCCACCGGCGCCCACGTCGGGTGACGGCTGTGATCCGAAAGACCGACGCGCACGCCGAATCGTTCGCGCAGGCCGGGGATGGCGCGCAGATTCATGGCGGCATGCGGCGCGGGATATTTCGCCGTGCATTGCATGAGCGTCAGATCGCTTCCACCGGCGTCGCGAAAGGTTTCGACGCTCCAGGCGATGTCCTCGTCGACGCACGCGCCGGTCGAAAGCACGAGCGGCTTGCCGGTTTGGCCCGCGGCCTGGAGCAGCCGCGGGTGGCTGATTTCGTACGAGGCGATCTTGTGGCGTTTGACGTGGGGGTCGATGCGCGCAAGATCCTCGACCGAAAACGGCGTGGACATGAACTCGATTCCCTGCCGCGCGGCGTGCGCCGCGAGCTCCGGGATCATCTCGTACGGCATCGAGAGATCGCGAAAAATCTCCACGATCGATTCGCGGATGCCCGCTTCGGAGAGGTAGTCCGAATCGCCGGCATTCGATACGTAAACCGTTTCCGGTCGGTAGGTCTGAAATTTCACGGCGTCCGCGCCGGCGCGAGCGGCCGCGTCAATGAGCGTCCTGGCCATGTTCAGGTCGCGCGCGGGCGTGCCCATGCGCCAGTTCGATCCCGCCTCGGCGATGATGAAAACGGACATCAGGCTTGCTCCTTTTCCAGCACGTCCATCGCGGCGCGCATCGCCTTTGCGTACAACGGATGCAGCTCGCGTTTCAGGCGGTCAACGGCCGCGTCCAGGGATTCACCCGGGGCGCGCGCCGCGTCGATCGAAAGATCGCAAAGCACCCGCCCCGTGTCGTATTCCGCCTCCATTTCGTGCGCGGACAAATGGATGCGCTCGCGCGCGTCCAAAAGCGCCCGCTTCACGGGCTCCAGCCCGCGGTATTCCGGCAGCTTGCCGCGATGCAGGTTGATCGTTCCGATCCGCGCGCGCGAAAGAATTTTCGGCGGAATCCTGAACTTCCAGTTGCAGGAAACGATGTAATCAAACGGTCCGATGCCGTCGAGCTCGGGGAATTCGGCGGCTTCGCGAAACGTGTCCTTGACCGCCATCGGAATCCCGCGCCCGGCGCAGAAGTCCCGAAAGCGCGCGTAGTCCTCGCGCTCGCCTCGTCGCGGATCCTCGGACGTCGGTTTGCGGCGGTGCGTATAGACGATGGGTATGCGGATTTCGGGATCGGCGGCGAGATCGGCAAGCACGCGAAACCCCGGTTCGCGTGCGACAAACACGATGACATCACGCATAGGGGTACGTGCGCGCGCGCCGGACCTTTTCCGCGGGCCAGGCATCCCAGTCAATCTTTTCATACACGGTGCGCCGGGAAAAATCCTGCGGGATACGAGGCGCAATTCCCTTGCGCAGGGCCGGCATCATCATGCGAAGGATGATTTCCTCAAGCTCCATCGCCTCGTAATAAAGCTCCGTCGCGGTCGCCGCGCGTGGATCGAGTCGGCCCACGAGCTGCGCGAGGAGGGGGCCGGTGTCCATGCCGCCGTCGAGCCAGAACAGGCTGACGCCCGTCGCGGGCCGGTCGTGGAGGATGGCGTTCGCGATCGGCACGGCGCCCGCGCCTTCCGGCAGAAGGCTCTCGTGGATTCCGACGACGGGACACACGTCGAGCATCGGCGCCTTGTACATCTGCTGCCAGCCGAGCGAGAAGATGAAATCGGGTTTCAGCTCGCGCATTTGTCCGATGTGATCGTTGATGTTGCCCTGGACCACCGTTGTCGGTACGCGGGCCGCGAATGGAAAACGCGAATCGTCCACCATCGCCACGCCCTCCCAGCCCGGCGACCGTTCGCCGCGCGTGTAGAACATGACGATTTCCTCTCCGAGGTCAGCGAGCACCTGCGCATTCGCGTATGTGCTCTCGATGCCGCCGATGACGATGACGCGCGCCATCAGCGTTTGATCTCGCGCACCAGGCAAAACGCCTCGGCGTATTTCAGGCCGGCCTCGAAGCCTCGTTTTCGTGCGAGCGCGTCGAGGCCGCCGGCGCTGCGCGGATGCGGCGCGTCGCGGCGCTCCGTGCGATAGGCGTCCATGGCCGCGAGTTTCGCGCCGAACGTGGCGGCGACGTCGACATAGACGTTCGGCGCGAACGCGCGATGCGGATCGGGCGCGGCCCGCTCGGTGGAGGACGGCACCTCGAAGGTATAGAGCCGCGCGGGCGCGTGCTCGCCGGGGTTGACGCGCGCGGCCATCATCACCGCGTCGAACACGATGCCGTGATCCCAATTGTAGTCGCCGGGGTGGTGCGTAAAGAGCGTATCGGGCCTGGCCTCCTCGATCACGCCGTCGATGGCGTGAGCGATGTCCTGCCGCGCCGCCGTATCGAGGCGATTGTCGGGGAAATCGAGGAATCGGCAACTCGCGAATCCCAGGATGCCGGCGGCGGTTTTCGCATCGGCGCGCACCGCTTCCTGCGCGGCGCGAATCGCGCCGGACTCGGCGGAGGGATCGGCGTATCGGCCGGCGACGCCGCCGGTCACAAAGAGAACATGCGCCGTGGCGCCCTCGCGGACGCGGCGCGCGATCGTCGCGCCGCAGCCGAGCACCTCGTCATCCGGGTGCGCGGCCACGACCAGAATGGTCTTCGCGTTGTCGCTCATGGAGGTAAAAATTAGCGCCTTGCCGACGGGGTGTCTATCGCCCGCGCCCGCGCGCGCGCCTGAATCGGCGATGGACACGATGGACATGGTGGACCGAATGGACAGGATGGACGCGCGACGAACGCCCGCCGCGGCGAAGTCATTTCTCATTCGCATCTCGAAACTCGCCATCGGATCGTGCATCATCGCAAGCCGATGCACGGGATTCGCCAGGCCGTTTTAGCCGTCGCCGGATGGGGCGACCGATTCGCCGATTGGTGGGACCGCGCCGGGCGCCTCGTGCGGGCCTCAATTCTGACCGCCGCAACCGCGCTTCTCGTTTTCCTTTGTGCCGTCCGACTCACACCGATGTTTCGCGAGGCGCTGGCCGACATGGGCGGCGCGTCGAGCAAGAAACTTCAGTTCGACATCCTGTATTTCCTGACCTGGCTTGAGATTCCTCTTTTCGTCGGCGTCGCGACTGCGATCGCGACGATCATGGCTCTCGCGATTCGTCCCTCGCCGCGGCGGGCATGGATCCGCGGGCGAGCCATTTGGCGCCGCCTCGCGATATTCGCCGGCGTCTGGGCTTTGCTCGCGTTTGTCATGATCGTCGTGCCCATGATGGAGCTGTACGACACGTGGAACCCGGCGACGCTGGCGGAAGCGTTTCATCGCCAGCAGACCGAGGGCTGGAACCGCAACATCTGGGATCCGGACGTGCTGCGCCAGGTGGGCGCGATCGCCTGGCCACCGCTGCCGTATCTTTCCGCGACCTTCGCGACAGCGTTCGGCTTTGCCGTTCATTTCGCCCTGCGCCGCATCCCGCCGTCGCCGAGGTGGCGACTTGCGCCGCTTTTTCTCGCGGGAATGAGCTGGCCGATTCCCGCCGCGTGGTGGACGGCCATGGCCGCCGCGTTTCCGTCGCGCTGGTGGACTCCCTTGAGGCCGATATTTCTGGCGATCAGCGCCGTCATCCCGATACTCGTTTTGGCAGGAAACCAGCCGACCTACATGCCCTATACCGGGCACGCGATCGGACGAACGCCGCGCCTGTCAATCCTCAACTCCAACATGGCCAGGGACGAGCTCCGCCAATGCCTGGATTCTTATCAGGCGGTTCCGGTGCCCGGTCGCGATGAGGCCCTTGTCAAATGCCTGGACGGTATCGGCCTGGTGCAAAGGCGCGGCGACGCCTGGTATTACCGGCTCGCCTTCACCTACGGCGACGCCTGGAACGAGGCGTCGTACGACTTCGACGCGAGGCGCGCGTATCTCTACGACGGCTACCGCAAGGTCCTGCATGTGCTGGACATCGACGCGTGGCGCGAGATTGACCGATATGTCATCGACGAGAAGACGGTATCGCTCGGCTCGGACGGCCTGCGCCAAGCGATTTTGCCCGACGAGAACCTGCTCGTCGTCGGGCAGCGCCCCAACACGTCTTTGATCACGATTGACCTCACGACGGGCGGCACCATCGCCTCGCGCGAGCTTTCCGTCCCGGGCGACGAGTTGTGGCGCATCGTAGGGGATGCCAGGCGGGGGCAGATCCTCGTTCTGACACGACGGTTTCTCTTCGCGCTTTCGCCGGACGACCTGTCGACCATCCGCACGATCGAACTTCCCGGCGACGCGTTCGAAATGATCCACGACCGGCGGCGCGACCGCCTGCTTGTGGGATTCGCGCGCCTGGGGCGGGTCATCGCCTACGACCCGGCGACCTTCCTCGAGGTACGGAGCGCGCCCGCGCCGCTGGCGATCCGCGCGATGGCAATCGACGAAACGCACGACCTCGTCTTCTTCAGCTCGTTCCTCGGCGTCATCGAAACGCGGCGCGGCGAGGATCTGGCGCGTCTGTCGCGCCGGCGGATATTGCCGTGGATCCGCGACATGGCGCCGCTGCCGGGCGCAGGCGTGATGGTCGTGACATCGGGATACGCGGAGCCGGTCGTGTGGGATTATCGGCACGCTCCGCATCCGTTCGATTTCGCCGACGCGGTCCTGCGGATCGTGGAGTACGCCGCGCGCTTTGCGATCGAAGCCGACATCATGTCGAGAATCGCCCCTAACGATTGGGCCACACCGGGCGATTCGAGTCCGCCATCGAGTTGATTTCGACGCGCCGGTTTCGATTGACAGGCGAGGCGAAATCCCTATCATTGCGCGTCCTTTGGGGGATCAAGCGCGCTCGTTCGCGTCACGTCCACGGGAACCGCGACCCGACGGAAGCGGCTTTGAAGAAGTTTCATCGAAGACGAGGTTTATCGCATGGCAGGAGTACGCGTTCGGGACAACGAGCCGATGCAAAGCGCGATCAAGCGCTTCAAGCGGCAGTGCGAAAAGGCGGGGATTCTTTCGGAAGTTCGCAAGCGCGAATACTACGAAAAGCCGAGCGTCCGCCAAAAGCGCAAGGCCGCCGCGGCCCGCAAGCGCCTGCTGAAAAAGCTCCGCAAGCTCGACACGCGTTAATCCGCCGCGGCCCGGGCCGCCCCCGATTCGAAAACGGCGACGAAGCTCGACCGCCGCGCGCATCGCGCGGCGGTTTTCCATGGTGCGCCATTCACAATCGTCCTATTGGACGACGTAGCCGTTCGTGCGAAATTTGGCGGCAACGAACCTTATGATCCGCCTGTCGTGTGAGATTCGGTGGCGAGGAACCTTGTGATCCGCCTATCGTCGGCCCGTGGAACTTTGCCCATGCCGGGTAGCGACGCCTTGGGGCGCGAAGCCGGGACGGCCGGTGACGGCGCCCTCGCGGAGTGGTGGAACAGGCAGCGCTCGCCCACGCGCGTGCCGATCCTTTTGGCCGCGTCGATTGCCGTCCTTTACGTTAGCTCCAAGCGGCTTCTCCCCCTCGTCCATCAAGCGCTCCACGAACTCGGAACCGTGGGCAGCGACGATTGGGATCTGCTTTATCTGCTTACCTGGATCGACTTCCCCGTCATGGTCGGCGCGATGCTGTTTCTTGCGTCGGCGGCGGCGTTTACCGTCCGCTCCGGCGCCAGCCCCCGTGCGGGCGGCCGGCCCTTTCGTATCGCACGGTTCGCGACGATTTTCGGCGCGACGTTCGCGGGGCTTTCGTTCGCCCTTATCGTTCTGCCGTCACTGGCGCTGTACGACATCGCGCCGCCGCCTGACGGCGCCGGGTCAAGAATCATCGAGTGGCCGAATCGCGCTTACGTCGTCGCGGCGGCGGTGACGGCGTTCGCCTTTTCGATTCACATCGCGTTTCGGGCCGTTCCTCCGTCGAGACGGATTTCTCCGGCGCTTCTGGCGCTATTCGCGTTGCCGTTTCCGATCCCCGCCGCGTGGTGGCCGGCCGTCGCGGGCTCGTTTCCGTCGCGGTGGTGGAATTTGTGGCGCCCCGTGTTTTTGCTCGCGAACGCGGCCGTCCCGCTTCTGGCGATCGCCGGCCATCAGCCGGTATTCCATGAGGACAATCCATTCCCGGTCGGAACGAATCCGCGGCAGCGAATTTTCAATCATCCTCAGGGACGGTACGAGCAATATCACACCTGCCTTCACTCCTATCAGGCGCTGCTGGTGCCGGACCGCCCCGAGGTGTTGCTGTCGTGCCTTGGCGGCCTGAATCTGGTGACAAAGTTCGGTGGACGCTGGCATCGCGATCTTCTGGCGCCTTACATGTTCACATGGGACGAGGCCGCTTTCGATTTCGAGCGCGGCCGCGCTTGGATTCTCGAAGCCGATTACGTCGCCCGGACCAACACGCTCCATGAAATCGACCTCCATTTGCCCGGCGAGATCCGCGCGATTCCCCTCGACATCGACAAGACGGGCATCCCGAACGGCGAGACGATCCGAATGGTGTTCATGACCGGGCGCGGCCTTCTGGCCGCTTCGCATCGGCGCCAGGGAACGCTTGCGATCATCAACCCCGAAACGGGCGAGATCCTCGCGGCCCGCGACCTGTCCGAGGGGACCGACGAACTGTGGCGCCTGATCTGGAACGGCGATCGCGGCGAGCTTTACGTCCTGAAAACGCGCCGGCTGCTTGCGCTCTCGCCGGACGATCTGTCGACGATTCGCGCCATCGAATTGCCCGATCGGGCGTACGACATGGGATTCGATGAGCGGCGCGGCCGTTTGCTGATTGGATTCGCCCGCCTGATGCGCATGGCGGCCTACGACGCCGCGACCTTCGAGGAGCGCGTCCGCGCCAACGCCCCCGCGGGCGTCCGGCCGATCGCGATCGATCCGGTCAACGACCTGGTGTTCGCGGGGGCGGTGACGGGCGTCATCGAAACGCGACGCGGCGAAGATCTGTCGTTCGTGAATCGCCGGCGTATCTTGCCGTGGCCGCGCTACCTCACGCCGGTGCCCCCGACGGGCGACATGATCGTCACAAGCGGGCGCGTCGGCCCCGTGGTATACCGCTACCTGGACGATCCTCCGCTCGACCTTGACGATTGGCTCCTTCGCGTCATCGAACGCTCCGGTCGTCTTTTCATCGGCACGGGAGGTACGCGCTTCGTTCCGGACTGGGATACGGCGGGCGACGGCGGCAACGGCTGAGGGCGCCGGACGCGGATGGCACGGTATCGCCGTTCGTGCGACATTGCGTGCCGATGAGGCGCATTCGCCCGATCTTTTCCGCCGCCGCGGATTTCCCGTCGAGATTTTCCAGCCGCTGGACCGGCCTTTGCGCCGGCCGGCGCGCGATCGTCCTGGCGACGGCGACCGGTTTTGTGCCGGTGCTTTTCGGCCTGCATTTTCAACCGCTGTTCGCGCAGGCCGCGGCCGAAATCGGTGTCGCCACGAGCGACGATTGGGGCGCGCTCTACTTCCTGACGTGGATCGAGTTTCCACTTCTTGTCGCCGTCCTTCTCGGGATCGCGTTCCTCGCCGCGCTGGTTGTCCCCGCCGCGCGGGGAGCCGATCAAGGCGACGCATCCGGCCATCGCGCACGCTTGTCGATCTTTGGCACCGTCTTCGCGTTACTCGCCTTCGTGCTTGTTTTATCGCCGCCGATGATCCTTTACGGCGCCGCCGGGCCGCCGCGCGCATTCGGCGGCGACAGTTTCGAATGGCCACGCGGACCCTACATCAGGCTTGCACTCGCGACGGCCTTCGGTTTTGCCGCTCACATCGCCGCGCGGCGGTATCCCGTGTCGCAAGACCGCGGCTTTTGGCTCGTGCCGCTTCTGCTTGCGCCCGCGCCCGCCGCGTGGTGGATCGTCGCCGCGACGCTATCGCCCGCGCGATGGTGGTCGATCGCGCGTCCCGTGTTTCTGGCTGCCGGCGCGGCGATTCCGCTTGTCGCGATCGCGGCGCACCAGCCGTCGTTTCCCATCGAAAATCCGTTCGAGATCGGCCGGACGCCGCGCGAGGCGCTGCTCGTCAACACAAACGTCCCGCACCAGGTCGCGCCACGGTGCGAGGATTCGTATCAGGTCCGTCCTCTCCCCCGGACAAACGACGTCCTTTTGAAATGCCTGCACGCCATCGATTTCGTTCGCGAAATCGACGGCCGATGGTATCGCGAACCGTTTGTCCGATATCCGGGTTTTCAGTGGGACGAAGCGGCTTACGATTTCGAAAACCGGCGCGCGTACGTGTACGACGGCGCGGCGAACGTCTTGCACGTCGTCGATCTCAATACGGCGCGCGAGGTCGGGACGCACCGATTCTCGCGAAAAGAGACATTCATCCCGTATGCCGAGACGCTTCGCCTGGCGCTCATGCCCGCGCATGGACTCCTGGCCGTGACGCACCGGCGCGAGGCGTCGATCGCGCTCATTGACCTTGCGCGCGGCGCGGCGATCGACGCGCGCATCCTGTCCGAACGCCACGACGAGCTGTGGCGCGTGATCTGGGACGAAAAGCGCGACGAACTGCTGGTGCTCAAGACGCGGCGGCTGATGGCGCTGTCGCCGCGCGACCTTTCGACGATCCGTTCGGTGAAGCTGCCCGATAACGCCTACGAGATGACCTACGACGCGCGCCGCGACCGCTTGTTGATCGGCTATGCGCGCCTGATGCGCGTTTCGGCCTATGACCCCTCCACGTTCGAGGAAATCGCGTCGGCGGACGCGCCCGTGGGCGCGCGCGCGATCGCGATTGACGACGCGAACGATCTCGTATTCGTCAGCTCAGCGACGGGCGTCATCGAAACAAGACGCGGCGAGGATCTGTCGTTTGTAGGCCGGCGCCGGCTCGTGCCCTGGATCCGCGGCATGGCGCCTGTTCCCGCCGCGCGAACGATGATCGTCACGAGCGGCCGCGTGCCTCCCGTGGCGTGGGATTATCTTGCCGGCGACGATCCGTTCGATCCGGCGGACGCGGTGTTGCGTCTCGCGGAGCGCGCCGGGCGGTACGCGATCGCAAGCGGATGGCTTGATCGCCTGGCGCCGGATTGGCGGCGCGTGCGAGGCGGCGGACGGCCGTAATGCACCGGGCCTCGGCGACGCTTGACGCGAACCGCCACACCCCCTTTGACAACCGCGCGTGCCGCCGCCATCGTGCGTCTTGCGGATGACAAACGGCCGCGCGACGATGGCGATTCGCCCATCCGTTATGCCCACGAGGAACCAATCATGTCGGACATCGCCAAGCGCCTTCTCGACGATCTGAAAGGCGCGATGAAGGCGCAGGACAAACTGCGCACATCCGTCCTTCGAATGACGAAGGCGGAACTGAACAAGATCGAAATCGATGGCGGCACGCTCGACGACGCCGGCGTCATCGCGATCCTCCGAAAGGAGATCAAGCGCCGCGAGGAGGCCGCCGAGGCGTTCGGCGCGGGCGGGCGCGCCGATCAGGCGGACAAGGAACGCGCGGAGGCAAAGATCCTCGCGGAGTATCTGCCCGCCGAACTTTCCGACGACGAGATCGAGGCGATGGTGCGCGAGGCGGCCGCCGAGGCCGGCGCCGTTTCGCCGCGCGATATCGGCAAGATCATGAAGCCGGTTTTGACAAGGGCCGCGGGCCGCACAGACGGCAAGCGCGTGCAGCAGATCGCCCTGCGCGTTCTGACCTCGTAACGCATGCCTTACGTCGATATTCTCATCGTCATCGTCGTCGGCGTTTTCGCGGCCAAGGGCTTTTTCAAGGGCTTTTTCAACGAGGCGCTCACGCTTGTCGGCTTCATCGTCGCGTTCTTTTTCGCCACCAACGTCTACGGCGGACTCGGCGGATTCGTCGCGGGCCTGCTTGGCATATCCGCGGGGCTCGCCAAGTTCGTCGCGTTCCTCGCGGTGTTCCTGGCGATCGTGTTCGCGTCCGCCGCGCTTGGCTCGGTCCTCTCACAAGGCGCGAAGGTGCTGGCGCTTTCGGGCATGAACCGCTTTCTCGGCTCGCTTTTTGGCGCGGCCAAAGGATTCATCGCCGTCGGCGTCATCGCGGCGGTGATGATGGAAGGCGCGATATCGCCGGGGCTCGCCGCCGTGGTAAACTCGTCGTTCCTCGCGCCGATCGCGATCGACGTTTTCGACCAGGTGATGAGCGTCATCAACATCTAGTCCGACGGCCGATTCGGCGCCGCGTCTTGGAGCATCACCGTGGGACGCATTCCCGACGAAACGCTCGACGAAATCCGTCGGCGCACCGACATCGTCAAGATCGCGGAGCGGCTCACACAGCTTCGCCGCGCGGGGCGGAGCTTCATCGGGTTGTGTCCGTTTCACCAGGAGCGCACGCCGAGCTTCAACGTCAATCCCGACCTCGGCCTTTTCAAGTGCTTCGGATGCGGCAAGGGCGGCGACGTCATCGGTCTTGTCATGGAATCCCAGGGACTCGATTTCGTGGAAGCGGTCCGGCATTTGGCGGAAGCCGCGGGCGTTCCGATCGTCACCGGCGGGCCGGTGATGCCCAAGGGCGAACGCGAGGCGCTGTTCGCGGCGAACGACGCGGCCGCGGACTTTTTCAAGAAACAGCTTGCCGATCCGGCGGCCGGAAAGATCGCGCGCGATTACATCGAACGCCGCGGACTCGATCCGAACGTCGCGCGGCAATTTCATCTCGGATACGCGCCGCCGGGATGGGACAACTTGCTGCGTCACCTGCGTCAGGCGCGGCACGACGTCGACGCGGCCGAGCGCGCGGGATTGATCACGTCGAACGACGCCGGCCGGCGATACGACCGCTTCCGCAACCGGTTGATGTTCCCCGTGCGCAATCGGGCCGGGAAGATCGCCGCGTTCTCCGGGCGCATCCTCGGCGACGAGGACGAGGCGAAATACGTCAACTCGCCCGAGAGCGCGGTGTTCCACAAATCCGATCACTTCTTCGGAATCGACCGGGCGCTCGAGTCGATCCGGAAAACCGGCCGCGCGATCCTGTGCGAGGGCAACCTCGACGTGATGATGCTGCACCAGTTCGGCTTTTCCGAATCGCTCGCCGCGCTCGGCACGGCGCTGACCGATCGGCACGTCACGCAGCTTTCGCGCCTGGCCGATGACGTCGTGATCATCTTCGACGGCGACGAGGCCGGCCGCCGCGCCACCATGCGCGCGCTCGAGGTGTTCCTGCCCTCG
Organism: bacterium; assembly: GCA_019912885.1. Taxonomy (NCBI): domain Bacteria; species bacterium. The sequence continues at coordinate 5,355 of JAIOHV010000005.1, read as the reverse complement.
GGCAAGGTCCCCAAGGCGGTCGCGCTTCCGGCCGGCGACGATCCGGATTCGTTCCTGCGCCGCGAGGGCGCGGACGCGATGAAACAAAAACTCGACGCGGCCGTTTCGCTTATCGCCTACGTCGTCGATCGCGTGTTCGGCGCGCAGCCCGACGACCACGAAGGGCGCGCGCGCGCCGCGCAGGCAATGATCCCGATCCTTGCGCGCATCGGCGACGAGATGCTGCGCGATCTCTGGGTGAAAACGGTGGCCGAACGCGCCGGCGTGCGTGAGGATTCGCTTCGGCGCGAGGCGCGCAAGGGCCGGCGCCCGCGGCTGGCACCCCAGGGCGCGACCCGCCGCGCGGATACCGGCGAGGGACGCGCCGATCCGGAGCGGAGCCTTGCGCGTCTACTCGTGACGCACCCGAAATTCGCGGCGCGTTTCCTTGATGAAGGCGTCGCCGATCTTTTCGAGAATCGCGCGTGGCGCGATATCGCGCTTTCGATCGCGCACAACGCCGCGATGGCGCAGGACGACGCCGATCTGAATCTCGCGGGCATCGTCGGCGCGATCGCCGACGAGCGATTGCGCGAGGATGTCGCGGGCTTCGGCCTTGCGGACGACGGCCTTTCCGACGCGGGCGCGGCGGAGGCATTTGACGATTTCGTCGCGCACATCAAGGCGAGAAAGGCGCGCGCGCGCCTCGCGGATGTCGACGCCCTGATGCGCCAGGCGGAAGCGGGCGGCGACGCGGTGAAATCGATGGCGCTTGCGCACGAGCGGCTTGTGCTGCAACGCTTGCTCAAGGACGCGCCGTTTGGCAAGGATGGTCAAACGCACGGATAGAATAAGATGATTTGCACCCGGATCGCGATTAGGCTATGAACGCGATTTGCGGGTTGGAGGGGTGAATGCCCAAAGAGAAAGACATCAAGGAGCTCAAGCAGCTCATCGACCTTGGACGCCAGCGCGGCTACCTCACGTACGACGAGGTGAACGAGCTGCTGCCGTCCGACCTGTTTTCGTCCGAGCAGATCGACGACGTCATGATCATGTTCGACGAGATGGACATCGACATCGTCGACGAGACGTCGCAGGAAAAGCAAAAGCAGTCGCCGAAGAAAAAGGACGACGGCGAGGAGGACGAGGGCGAGTCCGACACGATCGGCAAGACGAACGATCCCGTCCGCCTCTACCTGCGCGAGATGGGCGCGGTCTCGCTGCTCACGCGCGAGGGCGAGGTCGAGATCGCCAAGCGCATCGAGAAGGGCGCGTACGAGGCGATGACGGCGATCCTCTCGTCGCCGCTCACCGGCTACCTGATGGGCATCCTCAAGACGCGCCTGGCCGACGGCACGATCAAGCTGCGCGACATCATCAAGGGCCTCGATGAAGAGGGCGTCGTCATCGACGAGAACCATCTCATCCAGAAGGTCATCAACAACATCGCGAAGATCCAGGCGAACGACGAAAAAATCCTGACGGACATGGCGCAGCTCGCCAAGAAACGCCTGAACCAGACCGAGCGCGGCAACCTGAAAAAGCGCATCAACCGCACGCGCCAGGCGACGCTGAAGATCATCGAGGACATCAACCTCAGCGAGTCGGTCGTCGAGCGCATCATCGACCACCACAAGAAGCTCGACATCCGCATCCGCGCGGCCGAGCGCACGATGGACGACCAGGAACGCGCGCTCAAGTGCACGTCAAGGGAAATCCGCGACGTCGCGCGCCTTGTCGACAAGCCCGACCGCGCCAAAGATCTGCAGAAGTTTTGCAAGGGCAAGGGCATCTCCGCGGAAACCGCGCCCATGCGCATCAACCTGTGGCGCGAGGCCGAGCGCGCGATCCGCAACACCGAAAAAGAGGCGATGCAGCGCGCGGGCGCGTTGCGCGCCGTCGTGCAGGAGGCGGAGGTCGGGCGCAAGGCCGCCGCCTACGCCAAGGCCGAACTCATCGAGGCGAACCTGCGCCTTGTCGTTTCGATCGCCAAGAAATACACGAACCGCGGCTTGCAGTTCCTGGATCTCATCCAGGAAGGCAACATCGGCCTGATGAAGGCGGTCGACAAATTCGAATACAAGCGCGGTTACAAATTCTCCACGTACGCCACGTGGTGGATCCGCCAGGCGATCACGCGCGCGATCGCCGATCAGGCGCGCACGATCCGCATCCCGGTGCACATGATCGAGACGATCAACAAGCTCGTTCGCACGAGCCGCTACCTCGTGCAGGAGATCGGCCGCGAGCCGACGCCCGAGGAGATCGCCGAGAAGATGGACCTGCCTCTCGACAAGGTGCGCAAGGTCCTGAAGATCGCCAAGGAGCCCATCAGCCTGGAGACGCCGATCGGCGAGGAGGAAGATTCGCACCTCGGCGATTTCATTGAGGACAAGAAGATCACGAGCCCCTCCGAGGCCGTCATTCAGGCGAATCTCGCCGATCAGACGCGCAAGGTGCTCGCCACGCTCACGCCGCGCGAGGAAAAAGTCCTGCGCATGCGATTTGGCATCGGCGAAAAGTCGGACCACACGCTCGAGGAAGTCGGGCAGGACTTCGACGTCACGCGCGAACGCATTCGCCAGATCGAAGCCAAGGCGCTGCGCAAATTGCGTCACCCGAGCCGCAGCAAGAAACTGCGCTCGTTCATGGAAGGGTGATCGGAGCGAGGATAGAGGATTGAGGATTGACTTGAATCGCAACGCTCTGCTGATGCGGTTCCATTCCCCATTCCCGATTCGCCATTCCCAATTTCCGATTGCGTTGACACGCGCGCCCTCCGACGCTAGTTTCCCTTGCCTGCAACGGACGACGCGGGCCCATAGCTCAGTTGGTTAGAGCTGCCGGCTCATAACCGGCTGGTCGTAGGTTCGAGTCCTGCTGGGCCCAATCCTGAAGGGCCGGCAAGTGGTTCAAGCGTTGGTCGGGGAGCCGATGAAAATCGAAGAAGATGACACGAAGGGCGCGTCGGGAATTCCCGATGCGCCCTTTTTTGTCGGGCGGGCTTTGTGCGCGCGCCCACGGCGGATCACGCGCGCGGAGATCGCCGCGTGAAGGTGCGCGACGTCCTTTCCCTGATCGAGGAGCGGTTTGAACCCTCGCTGGCCGAAACGGACGATCCGATCGGCCTTCTCATCGGCGATCCCGACGACGACGTCACCGGCATCGCGATCAGTCTTGATGTCACGCTCGAAGTCGTCGCCGAGGCGGTGCGGCGTGGCGCGAACTGCGTCATCGCGCATCACCCGCTCATCTACCGCCCGATGGCGACGATTCGCGCCGACTCCGGCGCCGGGCGCATCGTGCTCGAGGCGATCCGCGCCGGTATCTCCGTCATCGCCGCGCACACCAACGTCGATTGGGCCGCCGGCGGCCTGAACGATCACCTCGCCGCCCTCATCGGGCTCGCCAACGTGCGTCCGCTTTGGCCGCGCGCGCCGAGAGAATTTCGCAAGATCGTCGTCTTCGTTCCCCCTCAGGCTGAGGACGCGGTCGCCGACGCGATGTTCGCCGCGGGCGCCGGCGAGATCGGCGCGTATCGGAAATGCTCGTTCCGCCTGACGGGCACCGGCACGTTCGTCCCGCAGGAAGGCGCGGATCCGTTCAACGGAAAGGTCGGCGAGCTTTCGCGCGAGAACGAGACGCGTCTCGAAGTGCTGGTGGCGAACGAACGCACGCCTGCGGTCGTGCGCGCGATGATCGACGCGCACCCGTACGAGGAAGTGGCTTACGACGTTTATCCGCTTGCCGCCGAGGGCAACGTTCACGGCGTCGCGCGCATCGGCGATCTTGCCGAGCCGGCGTCGCCCGCGGAAATCGCCCGGCGCCTGAAGTACGCGCTGGGGCTCGAACAGGTGCGCGCCGCGGGGCCGGACCGCGAGGTGCGCCGGGTGGCCGTGTGCACCGGCGGCGGCGCGTTCCTGATTCCACGAATCCCGAACGACGGCGAAACGCTTTTCGTATCGGGCGATTTCAAGTTCCACGACGCCCGGCACGCGGAGCAGCTCGACCTGCCGGTGCTCGATATCAGTCATATCGGCGCGGAGATGCCCTTCGTGGACATCGTCGGAGATTTCCTGCGCGAAAGTTTCGCGGGCCTCAAGGGCGCGCCGGCGGTGCATCCGCTGCGCGTTGAAAAAGAACCGTTCCGCTTACTGTGAGACCATCATGACCGCACTGAGAGACCAACTGTTGATTCTGGGCCGCCTGCAGGAACTCGACGCGAGGATCGACCGCCTGCGCGAGGAAGAACGCCGCCTGCCGGCGATCATCGAGAAGACGCGCGCGAAGATCGCGGACGCGCAGGCCAGGCTCGAGGAGCGCCGCGCGTATGTGAAGGCTTACGGCGAGGAGCGCCGGCGCAAGGAGCGCGAGCTGGAGGAAATCGAGGCGCGCGTCTCGGCCGACAAGGCCAAGCAGATGAACGTCAAGACGAACCAGGAATACCACGCGATCATGAAAGAGATCGCGCAGTTTGAAAAAATGCGCGACGAGCGCTCCGACGACGTGCTGCTGATCCTCGAAAAAATCGAGACGGCCGATCAGGAGGCGAAAAAGGCGCAGGCTCATTACGACGCGACGATGAAGACGATCGACGAGGAAATCGCGATTTACAAGGCGCGCGTCGAGGAGCTGACGCCGGACATCGAGCGCCTGGCCGCCGAGCGCGCCGCGCTCGCGTCCGACATCGATCCGATCCTGCTGCGCCGCTACGAGGGTTTGCGCCGGCAAAAGGCGGGCATCGCGATCGTCGCCGCGGACGGCGGCGTGTGCGGCGGCTGCCACATGTCGGTTTCGCCGCATCTCATCAACAAGTTGCAACGCAATGAGGATCTGATCTTCTGCTCGAACTGCCAGCGTATCCTGTATTGGCAGGGCGAGGCGCGCGTCAACCGGCCGTCCGCCACGACGTGACGGCGGAGGATTGAGGATCGAGGATTGACGATTGAGTGGAATCCCATCCCCAACCCTGTGCGGATTCTTTGGTTGGAACCGCGACCGTAAGGGAGCGGGTCCATAAAACGGCCCCGCGTCGCATCCACCTGTCCATAACGTCCACGCTGCCCATGATGTCCATTTCGTCATTCATTCCCGACCCCATCGCCAAAGGCCGCCACGCATGAAAAACGACGATCGCCGCGACGCGCTCGCGCTGCTTTCCGCCGCGTCGAACAGCGCGTACCTGAAGTTTCTCGCCCGGGACGCGGGGCTTACCGAAAAACGCGCGAGCTTTGTGGTCACGGCGCTCGCCCGGGAGCTCGACCCGGAGTTCGCCTCGGCTTTGGCCGCCGATGACGAAAACAGCGCCGCTTCGCGACTCGCGTCGCGCGACGCCGGCGCCCTGGCCGCGCTTCGATCGCCCGCCGCGCGCTC
>JAIOHV010000004.1 GCA_019912885.1 bacterium | reverse complement strand
GGACATACCACGCTCCCGCCGCGATGGCGGCGACGACAACCGCGACGACGACAACGCGCCCAACCCCGCCGCGCGATTCCCGCCGCTCGATACGCAGGTCCGCCAGGTCCGGTCGATCGTTTGCCATAGAGAAATAAACCCCGACCCGAATGCCGCCGCGAAAGCGTCGCATGGGAAAATCTCGCGGCGCCGCGCGAAAAACGGCGCGAGTATCGACGAACGATCGGAGGTTGGTCAACGCCGGGGTGATCCTTGTCGTTGCTTGACTTCAAAGCGAGCGCGTTGACAATGCTCGATGGAACCGGGAAATGAATTGACGAAATGCCGCATCCGCTTGAACTGAAATACGGCCTGACCGCCCAGGAATTGCTCGACGCCATTGACCGGAGATTTCGACTGAAAGTGGCCCTCGAAGGTGCGGTCGCGGAAGTTCATTTTGAAAGGAAACTGCGCGTTGCCGCGCGAGAAGGTTGGCTAACCAGTTTTGAAAGCCATGACATTGATGACATGCACGATTTTTCGGTAGTTTCTCTCGCCGGGAAATTAATCCGCGTTGAAGTAAAAACGATCCGAAGCGGTGCAAAAAAGCAAGTCGAACTTCAGAAAACGCGGGCCGCGAAAGCTGATCCCGGCAGCCGGTACTATGATCGCAGCCACTTCGACGTTGTCGCCGTCTGCATTGGACGTTCGACCGGCGATTGGAGTCAATTTCGTTATTCTTTGGTTCGCGGTCTGCCTGCACACCCCGGTCATCCCAATAAAATTCAAGTAATGCACAAGATTCCCGATGAAGAAAATACACAACCCCGATGGTTTTCAAGATTTCAGGACGTGATTGATGCGTTTTCAAATTGAACCTGTTTACGCCACGAAATGCGGTGCGTTGTACTGTGCCGACAGCCTCGATTTCATGAAACAAATACAAGATAATTCCGTCGACCTCGTCGTGACAAGTCCACCTTACGCGCTCCATTTTAAGAAAGAGTATGGAAACGTTGATCAGCGCGAGTATGCCGAGTGGTTCCTCCCGTTTGCGAGTGAAATTAAGCGAATTATTAAGCCGTCGGGTTCCTTCGTCCTGAATTTGGGTGGCGCGTGGAGTCAGGGAGCGCCCGTTCGCAGCCTTTATCACTATCGATTACTACTTGGACTCATTGACGAAGTCGGATTTCAATTGGCGCAGGAGTTTTTCTGGTATAATCCAGCGAAAATGCCCGCACCTGCCGAATGGGTAAACGTACGCCGCCTCCGCGTGAAAGATAGTGTCGAATATATTTTTTGGCTCGTTAAGGACCCAATGGCAAAAGCTGACAATCGAAAGGTTCTCCAACCTTATAGCGATGACATGAAACGCCTGATCAAACGAGGCGTGAAGCGCACAGTTCGTCCTAGCGGCCATATGATTAATGGTTCATTTGCAAGTGACCGCGGCGGCTCGATACCTTCGAATATGATTCAATGTGGAAACAACGAATCCAATAGCTCCTATATTAAAAACAGTAAGTCGGTCGGTACGAAAATTCATCCGGCGCGGTTTCCCGCGGAATTGCCGAGATTTTTCATCGAATTTCTAACAGAGCCGGGCGACATGATTCTAGACCCGTTTGCCGGTAGCAATACGACGGGTTATGTCGCGGAAACATTGCAGCGGAACTGGTTAGCCGTGGAAATTCGCCGCCATTATGCGGAAGAAAGCCGGCTTCGCTTCGTCTCCACGCCTGGCGAAGACACGAGCGCTAAAGGACAGGCACTCCTCCCCTTTGACCGCAAGGTCGCCGCCGAAAAGAAACGTTAAAAACCTGCGTCGACCCGTACACGAAATTCCCGGTTCGATTTGTTTGCTCGTCAACGACGATCAGGCAACACTTCGAACGCCCCGATCGGTATCGCGCGGCCGTTGACGAGTACGTCAACGGTGTGCGTGCCCGGGTACGGTTTTCGCGTCGTGTGAACGGCCAGGGAGATCGCGCGACGCAATTCGGCGCGCTCGCCGGGCGCAAGCTCGATCCGCTTGAGTTTAAAGACCTTTCGCGATGGTTTGCCATTCGCTTTTACGAAATACACCGCAAGATCGACAAGAAGGCTCTGCGTCGAACGCGAGCGGTTACGGATGGCGAACGACACCGTCACGCGCCCGCCGACCGGGATTCGCGGAGGATCGAATTTTACGTTGTCGATATCGACCGACGGCGCCCGACCAAAGCCCAGGAGCCCCAGCGCATCCTTGTTGCCGCGCTTGATCGCGGAACGCAAGGCATGTTCGACGAGCGCCCGGCGCGCGGGCGTCGCATCGACAAGCCACTCGGAACAGGTGCGGATGAGCAGATTTGGGTGCACCTTGCCGATGTCGTTCAGGTTGTTCGCGACGCTCCGGCGCACGAGCGGTGTCGGATCGTCTTTCAACCGTTCGAGAAGTTCGACGACGCGATCGGGATTTTCGTCCAGCCATTTCACGCGCGCCGCCCACGGCAAACGCAGGCGCGTCCCCTCGGAGACGAGGCGTCGTACGTGTGGATTGGTGTCGCGGCTCCATTCGGTTAGGCGCGCGAAGGTCTTTTCCGGATAACGCGCGATGAACCCGCGGATGGACGACTCGGCCGAAAATCGTTTGGTCAGCTCGTATTGCGCGCGCATCGAAAGGTCAAAGTGGTCGAGCCCGCGTTCGGCGACGAAGATCGTGTGCGGCAGATAGAAAAACGGTGCCATCCCCGCGCCTACCAATTCGTCCGAGGCGTGTTCCGGGCCAAGCGAACGCAGGAGGATATCGACCGCGTCTTCGTAATCCGGCGGAAGATGATCGGCGAGCGCCCTTGCGATGTGTCGGCCGCGATCGAGCAGTTCCCGTTCGTCAAGTCCGGCGCTGGCCTGTTTCACGAACGCACGCGCGGGAAACGCCGCATGCACGCGCGCCAGGTCGTCGGCAAGACGGCGGACGAGCGCGCGCGAGAAGAAGGTTTTTAGTTGCTCGGCCATCGGGGCAGGTATCCTCGCCGGCTTACTCCATGGACTCGACAAGGGCGTCGGGCGACATCGCGCCATTCATGTACGCTGGCCGCCCCTGCCTGCACAAGCGAATGGAGCGGCAACGTCGCCGAAATCTTGCTTGACCGCCCCCCGCGCGCTGCCTAAAGTCTCCCGGCTCATGCTGCGGCGCGTCCAAAAATTCGCCTGCATCTGCTAGGATAGCGCTCGCGCCGGGCGTTTTACGCGCCGATTCGGCGTTTTTTGACCAATCCACGCGTCCTCCTTCGGAATTCGATATGGCCAAAAAAGAGGCGCCCGCCGCCACGAACAGCTCCGGGATCCCGCTCGAACCGTTCTACCGCCCGGACGGAACGGACTACGCGGGCATCGGCGATCCGGGCGCTTATCCGTTCACGCGCGGGCTATTCGCGAGCGGCTACCGGACGCGGCTTTGGACCATGCGGCAGTACGCCGGCTACGGCGCGGCTGACGAGACGAACGCACGGTTCAAGTACCTGTTGGCGCAGGGCCAGACGGGCCTTTCCACCGCGTTCGACCTCCCCACGCAGATGGGTTATTCCGCGGAGGACGACGTCGTGGCCGGCGAGGTCGGCAAGGTGGGCGTGCACATCGGATCGCTCGCGGATTTCGAGGCGCTTTTTGACGGCATTCCGCTCGGCGAGATCAGCACGTCGATGACGATCAACGCCACCGCGCCGATTCTCTACGCAATGTATCTGGCTGTCGGCCGCAAACAGGGCGTCGCGGACGATGCCCTCACCGGCACGACGCAAAACGACATCCTGAAAGAGTACGTCGCGCGCGGAACCTACATTTATCCGCCCAAGGACGGCCTGCGGCTGGCGGCCGACCTCATCGCGTTCGCCGCCAGGACGACACCGAAGTTCAACGCCGTTTCGGTCTCCGGCTACCACGTGCGTGACGCGGGTTGCAGCGCCGCGCAGGAGATGGCGTTCGCGATGTCTTTTGCAATCGCTTACATCGACGCGGTGCTCGAACGCGGGCTGACGATCGACGAATTCGCGCCGCGCGTCTCCTGGATCTTCAACACGCACAACAATTTCTTCGAAGAGATCGCCAAATACCGCGCGCTGCGCCGCATGTGGGCGCGCCTGCTCAAGGACAAATACGGCGCGGTGAACGAGCGATCCCTGATGCTCCGAACGCACTCCCAGACCGGCGGCAGCACGCTCACGCGGCAGCAGCCGGAGGTGAACATCGTGCGCGCGGCGTATCAGGCGCTCGCCGCGGTGCTCGGCGGCGTGCAGTCGCTTGCCCTCTCCTGCTTCGACGAGGCGCATGCGCTTCCGACGGAGTTCGCGCAGGAGATCGCCCTGCGTACGCAGCAGGTGATCGCGCACGAGACGGGCGCCGCCGACGTGACCGATCCGCTCGGCGGATCCTGGTACATCGAGAAGATGACCGACGATCTCGAGAACAAGGCGGGCGAGATTCTGGGCTCGATCGAATCGAGCGGCGGCGCGGTGATCGCCATCGAATCCGGTACGATGCAGGCGATGGTCGGCGACGCGGCGTATCAGTATCAGCGCGAGATCGAGGAAGGCCGGCGCGTCATCGTCGGCGTAAATGCGTTTGAAAACACCGTGCGGCCGGGCGCCGACAAGATCGAACCGTTCGACGTGGACACCGAGGCGGTTCGCACCGAACAGATCAAACGCAATGTGCGCGTTCGCGCGGGGCGCGACAACGCCGCGTGCGAGAAGGCGCTGGCACGGCTCGCCGACGCGGCGAAGGATCCGTCGGTCAACATGGTGCCGCCGATTCTCGAGTGCGTGGAATTGTATGCGACAACAGGGGAAATCGCCGGGGTGCTGAAGACGGTTTTCGGCGCGTACGGCGACGTGATGAGCGAGATCTGACGCGGGATCGTCGAACCCGCGCTTTCCATTTCCATTCCAACGACTCTTTCAAGGAGCTGGCCATGGCTTTCGAATACGATACCGCGATCACCCGGCGCGCCGGTGAGCGCAATCGCCGCATTCTGGCGACGCACCACGACACGCATGTGGCGCTCGATCCGAAATACCGCGTGCAGTACGCGCATTTGACGGTGCCCGCGACGAACATGAAATACATCGAGGGCGCGGCCAAGGGCAAGGCGAACCTGGTGATGCTCGATCTCGAGGATTCGATCCCTCGCGGCAACGACGAACTGCTTCGGCAAGGCCGCGAGAACATCGTCAACGGTTACCGCGACCTCGACTGGGGCAACAAGATCCGTTATTTCCGCCCGCGCGGGCTCGCGCTCGATCCGGATTTCGAGGACATGGCGATCATCGTGACGGCCGGGGGTGCGTTTATCGACGGCCTGATCTATCCCAAGATCGAAAGCGCGGAGGAAGTGCGTTCGATCGATCAAGCCCTGACTGAACTTGAGGTCGCCGCGGGCCTGCCCGGCGGCAAGATGACGTTTCAGGTGCTGATCGAAAGCGTGAACGCCGAGGAGCACGTCTTCGAAATCGCGAAGGCGAGCACGCGCCTGACGGGCCTCATCTTCGGCGCGTTCGATTACTGGGGCAGCCTCGGCTTCCCCCCGCACCTCTACAGCGCGGATCACCCCGCGGTGAACGACGTGCGTTGCCGGATCGTGAAAGCGGCGGCGAGCGTCGGCATCCCCGCCATTGCGGAGATGACGCTGAATTACCCCACGCGCGAGAAAACCGAGGAGCAAAAGCAGGCCGCGCTCGATGAATGCCGGCGCGACGCGGAACTCGCGTTCCAATACGGCTTCCAGGGCAAGTGGACCGGCATTCCCGCGCAGACGGACATCGCGATCGACATCTTCAAGATTTCCGACGAGCGCCTGCAACAGGCGATCAAGGAGATGCGCGCATTCTTGCAGGCCGAAAAAGAGGGCAAGGGCGCGGTCATGATCGACGGGAAGATGGCCGATCGCGCGACCGACCGCATCAACCGCTCGATGCTCAAACAGGCGTGGGAGCGCGGCCAGGTGGAGCGCGACATCATGACGGAGTTCGCTCTCATCAAGTAGAAGGGGCGCCGCTTTGATCTACAAATCGCACAAGACCGTTTCGCCTCCGGACCTCGCGGCCGCGGAGCATGTCGTCTCGTCCATGCAAAAAGTGTTCGACACCGCGCGCACGTACATCAAGACGCTCGTCGAAGTGGACGGCAAATTCGACGCCGAAAAGGGTAACGCGCATCAGCCGGCGCTGCATGGCCTTGCGTATCTCGCGTGCGAGCTTGCGGCCGCGCGCGAGATTCTCTCCTACGCCCGCCGCCGGAAGTCCGCCGGCGGCCGGACGGACCTCGAGGAGCTCATCGCGCTAGCGTACATCGGCCAGTGCGCGCGCCGATGGACGCTCGGCTCCGACATCTCGGGGCTGGAGAATATCGCGGCGGCGGAGATGGGCATCACCGAGGACGTCCTGCGCGACACGCTGCACACAAACGAGGTGCGGGATTTTCTTTCGAGCGCCGGCGAGTCCGATCTTCTTTCGGCGATCGCCGAAGTCGTGGAAGAACGCGGCACCTTCGGCGATTTCGGCATCGACGACGAATTGCTGCGCGATATACAGGCGCAGTTCGCGAAATTTTCCGACAACGTCGTCGCGCCGATCGCGGAAAAGGTCCATCGCAAGGACACGCTGATTCCGCTCGACATCGTGGCGCAACTTGCCGAGCAGGGCGTTTTCGGCATCACGATTCCGGAGCAATACGGCGGCACCGAGCTTGGCAAGATGGGCATGGTCGTCGTCACGGAAGAGCTGACGCGCGGCTACATCGGCGTGGGTTCGCTCGGCACACGCGCGGAGATCGCCGCGGAGTTGATCCTCACGGGCGGCACCCAAGAGCAAAAAGACCACTGGCTGCCGAAGATCGCCGCGGGTGAGGTGCTGCCGACGGCGGTGTTCACCGAGCCGAATTTCGGCTCGGATCTCGCCGGCGTCACCACGCGCGCGACGAAGACGGACGCCGGCACGTGGCGCGTCCAGGGACAAAAAACGTGGATCACGCACGGGTCGCGCGCGGATCTCATGACGCTGTTGGCGCGCACGCTGCCGGAT
>JAIOHV010000003.1 GCA_019912885.1 bacterium | reverse complement strand
CCCGCCGGGCGGGCCGCCCGCGCTCCTGGCCGCGCCGGCGCCGCCGGAGCTTGAGATCTCCGAGGACGACGCGGTGTTCCGCGAGAAGGTCGTGGCCCATATCCTCTCGAAAGATTTGGAGATTCCGCTGCTGCCGCACGTCGCGATGAACGTCATCAAGCTGACGAACGACGCGCGCTCCTCGATGCAGGACCTGGCGCGCGTGGTGCTGACGGACCAGGGAATCGCAAGCCGCATCCTGAAGATCGCCAACAGCCCGGTGTACGCGGGCGCGGTCGAGGTGAAGACGATCAGCCAGGCGCTCGTGCGTCTTGGGCAGCGCGAGGTGAAAAACCTCATGCTCGCCATCTCGTTGCAGGGGCGCGTGTTCAAAAGCGCCAGCTACCAGTCGCTCGCGCGCAAGCTTTGGGAACATTCCATCGCCGTCGCCTTCTCCTCGCGCGTGGTGGCCAACGCGCTTCGCCTGCCGAAAGAAGAGGCGTTTCTTGCCGGTCTGATGCACGACATGGGCAAGATGGTCCTGTTGAACCTCATCGAGCGGTGCCTGCGCGAGATGCCGGTCAAATATCGCCCGTCGATGCCGCTCGTTTTGGACACGCTGCGTCAATTCAATGCGGACGTGGGGGAAATGGTCGTCGCGCGCTGGGACCTGCCCGACGAGATCCGCCGCGCGGTGCGCCGCGGCGAGCCTCGCCCGGACGGAACGCCGACGGACGCGGACGCGGTCGCCATCGGTAACGCGATCGCCGAGATCAAAGCGATCGGCCCGGATACCTGGGACGGCCCGCTCTACGAGCATCCGGCCGCGATGAACCTGCATCTGTCGCGCGAGGCCTGCGAAGAATTGATCCGCCGTTTCGATCAAATGTACGAGCCGGCGCGGGGACTTTTTGGATGACGCGCCTTTTCGCCCTCTCCTTGCTTGCCATCGCGCTTTTCGGCGCCGGCTGCGCAAGCCGCATCGTGAATGTCCCCATCGACCCGTACGTCGATCCGGACATGGGCCGCCATCGCGTGCAGCGCGTGGCGGTGATGCCGTTTGTCATCCCCGAGTATCTGCGCGACCAGGGCGGCGCGGAGACCGTCAGCATCGAGATGACGAATCTCTACATGGAGGAACTGGCGGGCGAGGGCGTCTTCGCGCTGATACCCGGCGAGCAGGTGAAAGAGGCGATGATCCGCGACGTGCCGAACCCCGTGGACTGGATTTACAACGGCACGGTCCGCGAGGCCGCCCGCATCGGCCGGCGCGTCGGCGCGGACGCCGTGGTCTATGGCGAAATCAAAAAGTATCTGTCGGGCAATCTGTCCAACAGCGAAATCGAGGTCGAAACGACGCTCGTGGAGGTCTCGACCTTGACCGTCATCTGGCGCGTGCGCGAGGTGATCGTCGGACGCGGCGGGAAAAAGCTGCTGAACGAGCCGATCACAAGCGTGCCGCCCTCGCGCCTCGCCGAAATCGCCGCGGACGATGCCGCCCACAAGGTGCGCCGCATTCATGAGGAACAGGGGCCGATCCGCGTCGTCAACGTCTCGCCGCGCAAGCGCGCGGGCTACGCCGTGCTCGCGGGCGGCGTCGTGATCGGCGCGGCGTCGATCTATTACATCGGCAAGTCCGACGAGGCGTACGACAAATACACCTCCGCGGACAACGACGCCGACCTGTCGCGCTACCGGCGGCAGACCAAGGAATACGACCAGACCTGGCAGATCCTCGGCGCGGCGGGCCTCGCGGCCGTCGGCACGGGGATTTATCTCGTATTGACCGATCACACGGTCGAGACGCGCACCGCCTTCGATCCCGCGCCGAAAACGCCCCATCTCGCGGCCACGCCCGCCGTGATGGGCGACGGCGCGCCGGGGCTGCGTCTTGGCCTGACGTTCCGATGAACCGGGGTATGCAAGGAATCCGCCGATGAGGCACACATCCAAATTCCCGCCGGGCGCCGCGCGTTTTGCCGCCGTCGCGATCGCCCTATGCGCGCTTTCGCTTGTCACCTGCACGCGCGATTACGCGCGGCACGTGGCCAAATCCACGAGCAGCCTGACGGTAGCCTCCGTGTCGCCCGTAACCGGCGCGAACTCGCAGGAGACCGCGCTGACCATCGAGGGCTCGAATTTCACGGGCTCACTTTCGGTGTATGTCGGAAGCGCGGCGTGCACCGGCGTATCCGCCGTATCGACGAAAATCCTGAACGCCACCCTGCCCGCGGGCCTGCCCGAAGGCGTCTACGACGTGACCGTGGTGTCGGCTACCGCGGGATCCGGCATTGCCGAGGACGCGTTTTCCGTCGTCGATCCGACGAAGCTCGCGGTCGAGACGATCACGCCGGCCGAGGGCGTCAACGACGCGGCGACGCCGGTGACCATCACCGGGCGCGCGTTCGTGGAGCCGTTGACCGCGTCGCTTGGCGAGACGGCGCTATCGAACGTGATCGTCATCGACGCAACGAGCGCGACGGCCGCCGTGCCCGCGGCGATGGAGGCGGGCTTTTACGACCTGACGCTCGTCAATCCCGACGGCACGCAGGCGACGCTCGTATTGGCGTTTGAGGTCATCGACGCCGAGGCGATCCGCGTCACGTCCGTGGAGCCGGCTTCGGGATCGAACCTCGACGACCAGGAAATCACGATCACCGGGGCGAACTTCGTTTCGCCCGTATCGGTCTATCTTGGCGAAATCGAACTGAACAACCCGGCGCCCGTGCTTCAGTCCGACACGCGCGTTTTGGCCGTGGTGCCTGCGGGTTTCGATCTCGGCGTGTGGGACGTGCGCGTCGAGAACCCGGACGGCGAGTCCGACACGCTCGGAGACGGCTACACCGTGACCGCGGGCGACGACGACGCGGACGACGACACGGCGGACGACGACATGGACGACGACACGGCCGACGACGATATGACCGACGACGACGCGGCCGACGACGATGCGTTCGATGATGATGTGGACGACGACGTGGTCTGGTAAACGCGCGGCTCGCCGCGCGGCGACAATTTCAACCCCATCGGAGGCACGAGTGCGATGAGCAAATCCGAAGGCAACGGAAACGGCCACGCCCAGGACGGACTTGAACCGACCCTGTTTCTGCCGAACCCCGCCGGCGATCCCGCGCTCGATCCGGAGCGCCGCGAGGACCAGCTCGATCGCCTGGCGCAGGTCGGATTCGCGGCCGGGGCGCTGATCCACGATCTGTCGAACGTCCTCGGCGGGATGATGGGGCACGTGCAACTCGCGCAGATGGCCGGCGACGAGGCGACGATGAAAAAAGCCATCGACGTCGTCGCCACGGGGCTCGGGCGCGCGCGCGACCAGATGGCGCGGTTCAAGATGTTCGCCACGCGCGGGCACGTCATCCGGCTTCTTCGCCTGTCGGACGAGCTCGAATCGCTGCTCGACGAATTGGCCCGCGAACTGGCGCGGGAAAACGTTCTGGTGGAGCTTGTCGCGCCGGACGTCTTCGTGATGGCCGACGCGCTGCTTTTTCACCAGCTCTTCGCTCCTCTTGTCGCGCACGTCGGGGCGAGCGTCGGCGCGGGCGGCCGCGTGCAGATCGTGGCGAAGGCCAGCGACGCGACGCACATCGCCATCTCCATCGTCGCGCATCCGGAGAAGGCGGGCGTCTCGGAAAACGCGCCGCTGCGCGACGACGAGTACCGCTTGCTGATCGGGCTGGCGTTCGAGATGCAGGCGCAGCTCGAAAGGGACGATGACGGGCCGTTGACGGCTTACCGCGTGATCCTGCCCGCCGCCTGATTTCGCTTGTCAAAACGCTGACACCTGAAGCCGGGACCGGGCGCCACCGCGCCGGTCCCGGACTTGCGTTGTCAACCCGCCGAACGCGACGCGTCTCTCCGAAATCATCGTCAACTATTTGAAATCATTGCTGATAATCCTTTCCGCGTCGGCCGACGCCGCTTGCGGGCTGACGGCGGAATTTTGTCAAAACGCGTGGCACATCCATTGCACAACTCCATGCACGTACGAATTCCACAGGCATGACGACCCCTTTTGGGGGTTTTGAAACGGGGGTCACGTGATGGCCGCAAACGAAACCGAAGCCACGGGCGTTCAAAAGCCGGCAGGCGGCGGAAAGAAGAAGCTGTTCTTCATCCTGGGGGGTGTCGTCATTATCGGCGCCGCAGTCGCCGCTCTGTTTCTGCTTGGCGTCATCGGTGGATCGTCCGAGGCGGCGCCGGCCGAGGAGGTCGAGACGATCAAGGCGCCGGCCAAGCCGCGCCCCACGGTGGCGCTCGAGGAATTCGTCGTGAACCTGGCCGACACGGACCAGCCGCGTTTCCTGAAGACCGCGATCGAGCTTGAGGCGGCCAACGAAGAAGTCGCCAAGGGCTGCGAGGCGAGCCGCGCGGCGATCCGCAACTCGGTCGTCGAGCTGCTTTCGAGCAAGACCTTCGCGCAAATCCGTGATGTGAAGGGCAAGGCGCGGCTGCGTCAGGAGATCATCGTCCGGCTCAACGAGATCCTGGGCACGAACGGTGTGACGCAGGTCTATTTCACCGACTTTATCGTCCAATAGGCGGCAAGAACCGATGCGCAACGTGCTTTCGCAAAATGAAGTCGACGCCCTTCTCGCCGCGGTCTCCGAAGGCGACTTCGAGGACGGCGCGGGCGGCGGCGGGCATTCGGGCGAGGTCCGCAACTACGACCTGACGAGCCAGGACCGCATCTTTCGCGGAAAGATGCCGATCCTCGACGTCATCCACGAGAAGTTTTGCCGCGACTTCCGCAGCACGTTGTCGCTTGACCTTGGCCGTCTCGCGAACCTGGAGCCGAACGGCATCTCGCTTCTGAAGTTCCAGGAATTCCTGAACGGTCTTCCCGTGCCGTCTTGCCTGTCGCTTTTCAAGATCGATCCGCTGCCGGGCAACGGCGTGGTGGTCGTGGAAAGCCAGTTCGTGTTCACGCTCGTGGACATCTTTTGCGGCGGATCGGGCAACAGCCGCTTTCGCATCGAGGGGCGCGATTTCACGTCCATCGAAATCGGCATCGTGCGCAAGATCGTCAAGAAGGCTCTTGCGGAGCTCGGGCATTCGTGGCGGCCGGTGTTCCCGGTGGACATCGGTTTCATCCGCACGGAGATCAACCCGCAGTTCGTCTCCATCGCGCATCCGACCGAGGTGGTCGTGAACATGGAGAGCCTGGTGGACGTCGAGGGCGCGACGGGGCTCATGCAGATCGTCGTTCCGTACGCGTCGATCGAGCCGATCCGCGAGCGCCTCTCGCAAAACTACGTCGGCGACAAGAACGAGATCGACCGGCTGTGGAAAAAGGAAATTCGCGGCCACATCAAGGATGCGTCGGTGGAACTGAAGGCCGAGATGGGCACCGCGGAGCTTTCCATCGGCAAGATCCTCTCGCTTCAGCCGGGCGACGAAATCATGCTCGACAATTTCGTGCAGGACGCGATGCACGTGCAGGTGGAGGGGATTCCGAAGTTTCGGGCCGAGACCGGCCTGACGCGGCAACAGTCATACAAGGCACTCGAGATTCTCGATTTTACCGAGTGACGGGGGACAGGAGACGGGTATGGCAGACGATCAAAACAACGACGGCGGTATCAGCCAGGGCGACATCGACAGCCTGCTTCAGGAAGTGGAGCAGCAGGGCGGCGACGAGCAAAAGGCCGCCGCGAGCGGCGGTGAGCCGCCGGTGAATCTGGGCG
>JAIOHV010000002.1 GCA_019912885.1 bacterium | reverse complement strand
TCGAAGGCGTGGATGCGATCGGCCGCGGCGAAGTAATCGCGCAGAAGCGACTTGGCCGCCTCGGCCTCGCCCGCTCCCGCGAAGCCCAGCGCGAGCGCCACCTCGGGCTGGGCGGCGGCGCGAAGCCGGTCCTGCGGCGCGTGCGCCGAGAAGTGCAATTCGTGACGCACGCGCATCAGGAACTCCACGGCCTGCGCCAGCTCCACGAGGCCGACGCGCGTCGCCAGGTGTTCGCGCACGAGGTGAGCGGGCAGGTCGTCGCGCCCCAGCGCGAGCGCGGCGTTCCACATCGCGAACATGTAGTCGCGCAAGCCGCCGGGTGAAAGCTTTACATCCGGCTCGAGCACGTGCGCCGTCGGCGGATACTCCGCGTCCGCGACATCCGGCGCGGGCCGGGGGATTTCGATATGGCGGCGTCCGTATTCGATGAGTTCACCGACGCGGTGCTCGACGCCGGCGCGCACGAGGGCGTCGCCGGCGATAAATCGCGCGTCGAGCAACGCGGTCAAAAGTTCCGCGTCCGTTCGCGCCAGGTCCGCGAGCACGCCGGCGCGGTGAATGCGCTGCCCCGTGCGGACCTTCGCGTCCCAGAGGGGGTAGAGCATCGTCTCCGCGACGGATTCGAGCACGGCGTCGGGAATGTCGTCCCGCGCCACGAGGAAGAAATCGACGTCGGAATACGGCGACATCATCTCGCGGCCAAGGGAGCCGGCGGCAAACAGCGCAAATCCGTCCCGGCCCGCGGACGCGGTCTCAAAAAGCGTGGCGAGCGCGCCGTCCCAAAAGCGCGTCATCTCGCGCGCGGTCTCGCCGCCCGCGGCGCCACGCCGATGCGCCGCGCGCAGCCGTCCGCGGTATTCGCGCAACCGTTCGGCCAATTCGTTCACGCGGGCAAGGTAACGAGGATTGAGGAGCGAGGAAATAGGAAAGAGGAAGTAGGAAATAGAAAATAGGAAAGAGGAAAGAGGAAAACGCCGGCGGTGCGGCGGTGGTGTTGTCGCGCCGGCCCTGTCACCAGGTTGGCTGTGGCTTCCAACGAAAACGGCGGCGTTTCCGCCGCCGTTTTCGATAAAGAAACCAGACCCTTTCCGCCGGAGCGCTTCACGTAAATCGGGTAGGCCTTTTTGAATTTTCCGGGAAGATTAATGGAGGGAACAAAGGAAGAAATCGTGCGGCGGAGCGTCGGCGGAAAGGGCCGTGAAAAACCGGGGAATCCGGTCGATGATACGAAAAAAGCGAGGAGCGATGCCCGCGGGCGTGGGGCGAGAACACGGTGGGCACGGAGGAACATTTCGCGCCTCCGCGGGATCGGGTACAAGAAATCGTGCCCACGAACATCATACTCCCCGCAAGAAAGGGTTATTCAAATCGCCCTGCCGGCGTCGCGAATAAAATGGTTCCGAATGCGCTTGCCGGGCAGGAAGGGCACAGTACGAATTCGGGACTCGCCGGTCTGTAATGTCGCGAACGCGGAACGCTTGATTCGGAAAAACCCGGATTTTGGCGGGCGTTATGCGGCGTTTTGCCGATCGCGTCGTATTCATCGGGCCGGTCAGGCGCGGCGCTTGTGATCGCCCGCGTCATTCGGCTCGCGCGGCGCGAACGACAGGCACGGCCGCCCGGACGATTCATAAACCGCGACGCACGGCAGACGCCTGGATTTGAAGTCGAGCGCCGCGCAGCCATGCGGCGCGTTTTTGTCCCACGTGACGCGATAATGCCGGCAACGGCGGCAAAGAACCTTCGCCGCCGCGCCGTCGTCGCCATTCATACGCGTTGCAGCTCCGGTCAGTCGCGCCGGCCGGGGGACGGGCGCGTCGCGCCCGAATTGCCGCGTGGCGTCGTTTTCGATTTCGACGCCGTGCGCGTTTTGGCCGGCGTGGTTTTTTTGGCCGGCGCGCCTTTGCCCTTACCGTTGCCGCCGCGCGCTGGTTTCGCGCCGCGTTTCGCCGTTGTCCCCTGGCGCGCGGCCGAGCTCTTGCCGCGGGTGGCCGCCGGCTTTTTGCCGCGCGCCGCCGTACCGGCTTTCGCGCGCGCGCCGGTTTTTGCCTTCGCGGCGCCCGCCTTCGCGCGGGGTTTCGGCGCGGCCTTTTTCGCCGCGCTCGCCTCCACGGCCTCGCGGAAGTTGCCGTAGATCTCCTCGAACGCGCGCCGCGCCTCGCCGACGAAGGCGTCTTTGGCCTGCATGAAAGCGTCGGTGATGTTCTGCTCGTGCTCGGACAGCGAAGACTGCGTCTTCGCCCACGCCTGCCCGGTGCGTTCGCCGACGTCGCGAGCCTCGCGGAAGATCTCCTGCATGCGTTCACGCCCCGGCACGCGGCCGGCGGCGCGTTCGCGGAAGTAGAAGTCCATCGCCTTGCCGATCGCGTAGGTGAGTCCGTACACGATGGGGATGTTCGCGATCGATCCGAAGATCGGCACGAACTTCAGAAAGCTCGCCGCGATCTGCCGCGCGATAAGCCCAAGCCCGACGGTGCCCAGCAACTCGCGCACGATTTCGGATGCGTCCTGCTCGGAGATATCGACGCCGCGGATGCGTGCGATCTTGTAGCCCATGTAGCCCTGCACGGGCGTGAGCACGAAAAAATCGGCGATGGGGATCGGCGTCGCGGCGATGCCCGCGCAACCGGCGGCTCCGATCTGGATGACGCGCTGCACCTTTTCCTCGGTGGTGAGATCAGGGTTCGATTCGACCTCGATAAATTCCCTGTTCAGCCGTTCGTGCAAGTCCTTAAGCCAAATCATAAACGCTCCTTTCGATGAAATCGTTGTCCAAAATATAAGCATGGCGCACGCGAAGTGTTCTTGACCGTTTGGCCCAAACCGCGACAAATGATAGCACACGCACCGGGGAATGAATGAAAAATCCGACGGCAAACGTCTGGGAGCCGGAAGCCACAAAGGGCACGAAGGTTCCATTCCTTCGGCGTTTTCATTTCGCGCTATTCGCGCTTTTTGTTGCGATCGGCGCCGCCATCGCGTTTGGCCCGCGCCCGGAAGGCCTCTCCGTCGAGGCTCAGCGCACCATCGGAATTTTCGTGATGTGCACGCTTCTGTGGGTGACCGGCCTCATCCCGCTGCAGATCACGTCGGTGCTCGCGATCATCCTCCTGCCGATCCTGAACGTCATGCCGAGCGCCGACGCGTTCGCGCTTTTCGGCAACAACGCCGTGTTTTTCATCCTGGGCGCGTTCATCATCTCCGCGGTGCTCGTGGATTGCGGCCTGTCGACGCGCCTGACGATCGTCGCGCTGGAGCACAGCACCGACTCGCCGCGCCGCCTGCGTACCGGCATCTTCCTTTTCGCCGCGTTCGCGAGCTTCTGGATGAGCGAACACGCGGTGGCCGCGATGATGTTCCCGATCGTGCTCGGCATCGTGCGCGCGCTCGGGCTGAAACCGAACGGCGGAAAATTCGGCAAGAGCTTTTTTTTCGCGCTGGCGTGGGGGTGCGTCATCGGCGGCATCGCCACGTACCTCGGCGGCGCGCGCAACCCGCTGGCGGTTGGAATTCTTTATGCCGATACGGGCGTACGCATCGGCTTCCTGCAGTGGATGGTCGCATCGTTTCCGCTCGTGATCCTGGTCCTTGTCATCGCGCACCTGTTCCTGACGTTCGCGTTTCCGCAGGACGAGCCGGTGGACATCGAGGCGGCGCGGCTCACGCTGCGCGAGCAGCACGGCGACCTCGGCCGACCGAGCCGCAAGGAGTTCGGCGTCGCGCTCGTCACCGTGGCGACGATCGTCGGATGGATCACGCTGCACCACAGCTTCGGCCTCGCGATTGTGGCGCTATTGGCGGTGGCGGCGCTATTCATTTTCCGCCTCGCGGAGTGGCCGAAGGTGGAGGACAACGTCAACTGGGGCATCATCCTCATGTACGGCGGCGCGATCGCGCTTGGCAGCGCGCTCAATTCGAGCGGCGCGGCGAAGTGGGTCGTCGATCGTACCTTCGGCCAGGCGCCGTTTTCGGACACCACGCTTTTGATCGTGCTCGGAATGATGTCGCTGGCGCTGACCGAGTTCATCAGCAACGCGGCGGTCGTGTCGGTGATGATGCCGGTGGCGATCGGCATCGCGCGCGCGCGCGGCATTCCGTTCGAGGTGATGGCGTTCGCGATCGCGCTGCCGTCGGGGCTTTCGTACGTGCTGCCGATGGGCACGCCCGCAACCGCGATCGCGTACGGATCGGGCTATCTTTCGATGAAGGACTTCTTGCGCGCGGGCGTGTTCATGATGATCTGCAGCCTCATCGCATTTTCGCTCGTGGCGAAGTTTTACTGGCCGCTGATCGGGTACGGCTGACCGGAAAGAGGCTGAAAGACGGAAAGGCCGGAAGACTGGAAGGTCATCGCAGGCCATACCGCAAAATTTTCTTGACGCTTGTCGCGCGCAGGTGGATGATGCCTTCATTCTTTTGTCACTCGAATCGGGACGTTCGCGCGTCGTGGACACGATTCGATGAATTGGTAATCGTCCGGAGGGTATGCGATGACGGCACTTCGATGCTGCTTGATCGCGGTTTTGCTTTCCGCGTTGATGATCCATCCGCCTTTCGCGGCCGCGGACGACGATGACGACTGCGTCGTGATGTGGGATCAGCCGACTCCCGCGATCGATCACGGACATCTATCACAGGATTTCCCGCCGGACCGCGACATGTACGATATCTTTGTTTTTGATGATTTCGAAGTTCCCGCGGGCAGGTCGTGGGCCGTCTTCGAAATAACCGCGATCGCGAATGTGAACTCGGACGAACTGACTGATTTCTCTCAGGTCGCCTGCGCGATTTGGCGCGATGCGTCGGGAGAGCCGGCCGGTCACCCGATTTTCGGAACGCCCGCCGAATGGGCCCAGCAGAACCCGCCGGGAACACCGCAAATCGCAATTCATGCGGACGAGGTAAGTTTCACGATGTCCATCATGTCGCCGCCCGTTCTCGGAGAAGGCCGTCATTGGCTGACCTGTTACGTGGAAGGCAGAGGGGGTTGGTACTGGGAAACCGCCGACGAAAGTTATGCCGAGCTGGCCAAATTCATCAACCCCGGCGCGGGTTTCGGCATGGGGACGCATTTCCTTAATGTACACGATGTGATCGGTGAAGCGACAGATATGGCTTTCTCGTTGTGTACGACCGAGACCACGGGTTTGCCGACGACGACAACGACGACAATTCCCGCCACGACGACAACGACCACCACCACAACAACGCTGCCGGACGATGACGATTCGGCGGACGACGACGCGCTTGATGACGACGACGCGGACGACGACGCGCTTGATGACGATGAAACGGTCGATGACGACGACGCGGTCGATGACGATGACGCATTCGGCGACGATGAGGCGGACGCAGGGCAAGATGGTGGCCCGGGTATTCCGCTCGACGACGATGCGTACGCCGGCGACGATGACGACAACCGCGGATGTGGCACGTGATTGGCTATCGCGATGCGCAGCAACGCCATTCGAGGGGTCAAAAAAAATGACAACATTCCGCCGATGTCGCTGTCGAACCGCGGCGGCGGTTTCGGCGTCTTTTTTAGTCGCCGTACTCGCCACGACGGTATCTTGCTCGATCGACGATGACGGCGATGTCGCGATCGTCGATACCGGAAATCTGCCGCGATTCGACGATGATGATACCGTCGCCGGTGATGACAGCGCGTTGGAGGACGAAGACGCGTTCGACGATGATGAAGCGGACGATGCGGATGATGATGACGAGGACGACGATCCGGACGACGATGCGGATCCAGTCGTCGAGGCCATGGAGATCGTGCCCGGCGGCGGCGCGATTCCGATGGGTAAGACAAAGTCTTTCGGCGCCGTCGCGCGATGGTCCGACGGCTCGACGACGCCGATGGACGTGGACGTGTGGAGTTTGGACGATGAGTCGATCGCTACGGTCGACGCAGCGGGAAATGTGACGGGCGTATTGAACGGCGCGGCAACACTAACGGCGACGTCCGACGATCTTTCCGCGACGGCGGACGTGCTCGTCGGGCCGGATATCTTCTTCACGGTCGCGGGCGGCAAACTCGCGGCGTACGATCGCGGTACCTGGACGCTGATACTCGATTACCTCGGCGTGCCGTTCGCGGCCAAGCCGCGCGGGATTGCATTCTGGAATCGGTACGTCGTCGCCGCCGACGCAAACATTGGCGATCTGGCGATTGTCGTCGTCGATATTGTGAATAGGACCGCAACGCGTTGGCCCATTTCGTCCGCGCATACCGGGCCGGCTATCGTCGATGGATTCGCATACGTTGCGAGTGGTTGGGAAGAATTGACCGCCGTCGAGCTCGCGACCGGTATAACGGAAACGTATTCGCTACCGTATGGTTGCGTGCCGGTGGACATTGTCGCCGTCGACGAAAGTGTCTTCGTCGCCTGTAGCGGCGTGGACGATCCGAAATTCGTGGAACCCGGGCGCGTTGCCGTATTTCAACCTCGTACGGAAACGATGGTCGAAATTGAAACGACGAGCATCATTCCCACCGCGCTCGCCGTCGGACCGGAGCGAAAACGCGTTTACGTCACATGCGGCATCAACATGTTTTTTCCGGAATATTCGCAAGGAATCGTCGACACCATCGACGTTGAGAGCGGGACTTGGATCAGCAAGACCAATATCGGTTCGCCGATGCGATTTTCTGATCTGACGGTGACGAACGCCGGCGTAATTCTCGCCATGGGATCCGTATTTTATGGCCATTACCTCTACGCGTACGACACGACGACCGATGTCTGGACGCGGGGGCTCAACCATCCGATCGTCATCGAAGATTTCCAATACTACGACGCGCTCGCCTATAACCCCTTCGCCGAAGAGATATGGGTGTCGGATTGGGATGCCGACAAGATCCACATCCTCGAAGCCGATTCCTACAAGATCCTCCGTTTCATCGACGCGCCGGACGCGGCGAATTTCGCGTTTTGGGATTGGTGAGGCGCGCGCGCTCGCGAGCGCGGCGATGGCAGAGCCGCAAACGAAGCGAAGTGCGCGGGTACGGCATGGCCGAGCTGGAGCTCGGCGTTCCCGGGGGAATCGCGATGCCGAGCCGCGTCTCCGCGCTCCCGGGTACCGCTACAGCGTGAAAGCGCGCGGCAGCAGCGCGGCGACGGTCGTTTCGTCGATGTCGTCGTCCGCGCGGACAAGGAGCACGCGCGCGTCTGGCGCGATCTCGTGCAGGAACTGGCGGCACACGCCGCAGGGCGTCGCGCCGGGGGACGACGGCGCGTGGACGGCGACCGCGACGATGTCGCGCACGCCCGCGTTGAGGGCCGCAATGACGGCCGCGCGCTCGGCGCAGATCACCGACAGCAGCGACGGCGTCTCCACATTCGCGCCGGCGAACACGCGCCCATCCGACGCAAGAGCCGCGGCGCCGACGGCGAAACCGGAGACCGTCACGTGCGCGTTTTGCGCGGCGTCGATCGCGGCGCGGGCGAGTCTGAGGTCGGTGTCGGTTGTCGGCATCGCCATCGCATTATGCGGAACACGGAGGGCACGGAGAAGACACCGGGGAATTGGGAATTGGGAATGCGGAATTGGGAATGTCCGTCGCGGAAGGTCCTACGCTTGGACGCGCTGTTTTTCGGCATTCCCAGAGCCAGTTTTTAACAATGCTCTCGCGATTGTCACCCTGAGCGAAGCGAAGGGTCTACGTTCGTGTTGATGCGGTGCGAGATCCTTCGCTTCGCTCAGGATGACAAGGCTCGAACACGGGATGGCAAGGCTCGAGTACGAATTTTGCATTCGATTCCCCATTCGCAATTCCCCTTGCGATGACCTTCCAGTCTTTCAGCCTTCCGGACTATTCAGTTCGCCGGGTCCTCTGTGTCTCCTCCGTGCTCTCCGTGTACCGTCGAAAAAATCACGCCATCACCGCGACGAGCTTTTCCAGCATCGCGGCGAACGCGTCGGCGTGACGCGTGGCGGCGGCGAGGACGGCGGCGTGCGTGAGGTCTTCGGTCGCGCCGGCGCCCGCGACGTTGGTGACTAGTCCAAGCGCCGCGACGCGCATCCCGAGAGCGCGCGCGGCCGTGGCCTCCGGCGCGGTGGACATGCATACGACGTCCGCGCCCAGGCGGCGGAGCATTTCCTGTTCGGCGCGCGTTTCGTAGATGGGGCCAAGGACGGCCGCGAGCGTGGCAAGGCGGACGCGGGGCCGGGTGTACCCGCTTGCTGATCCCTCACTTGCGCTCAGGACAAGCTCTCGCGGTTGCGACGCGGGCGACGAGAGCGCGTCGAGCGTGCTTGTGTCGTAGAGGTTTTCCATCGGGGCGAAGGGCGTGCCGCCGAAGGCGAGGTCGATTCCGCGCCGCGCGGCCGCGGCGAGCGGATTGTCGCCCATCAGGTTGATATGATCGGCGATGAGCGCGATGTCGCCGGCTTGCCAGTCCGGGTGCAGCGCGCCGCAGCTTGTCGTCAGCACAAGGCGCTTCGCGCCGATGGCCTCCGCGGCGAGCGCGGGAAACGCGGCTTCGTCCGCGCCGCGGCCTTCATACATGTGCAGGCGCCCGGCGAACACGGCGACGCGCCGGCCGCCGAGCGATCCGACGACAAGCCGCCCCGCGTGCCCGGCGACGCGCGGCGCGAGGTCTGGATCAAGGTCGGCGTAATCGATCGATTCGGGATTTTCGACGCGATCGGCGAAGGCGCCGTGGCCGCTGCCGAGGACAACGGCGATCTCGGCGCGGCCCTCAAAGCGCGCGCGAACGGCGTCGCGGACGCGCGCGAGGTCGACCGCCATGCGTCAGAGGACGGAGAGCCCGCGCGCCAGGCCGTGGAAGAAGCGCCGCGCGCGGTCGCCCGCGGATCGGGGCTTGAACGGCGTCAGATCCAGCGGCTCGGCGGGCCGGCGTCCGAGGTGCCGGTTGTAGGCGGCCAGAAACGGCGCCGCGTCCAGGCGCAGATACGCGCAATAATTCTGGATGATGCCCTTGACGAAGATCGGCGCCGTCAGCCGGTCGAGCGTGTCGCGCTCCAGGGCTTCGATGAATTCGGCGCGGATCCGGGTGATTTCCGCGATCTCCTCGACAGGCACGGCGCGCACCTCGCGCGCCTTCCGCAAGGCCTCGCCGATGCCGGGGCCCGCCGGGACTTGCGGGTGCCGATCTTCGTGCATGACCGCCGCCATGTTCACCTCCCGCGTCAATCGAGGATGTTCAGATACTCCTGCGCCTGGCGGCCGAGCTTTCCGAGCGGATCGACCTCCAGGACCTTAAGCAGATGCTCGCGCGCCTTTTCCTTGTCGTTTTTCTTGATGAAGCAGAGGGCCAGATCGAGATGCGCCTCGGGATATTCGGCGTTGAGGGTGAGCACGTAATTGAGTTGCTCGATCGCCTCGTCGTAGCGATCCGTCGCCATGTAAACCTTGGCGAGGTTGTCGTAGGCGATGAGGTAGCGCGCGTCGCGGTCGAGCACCTCCTTGAAGTACTGCTCGGCGCGGACATAGTCCTGTTGTTTGTAGGCCGCCCAGCCCAGGCCGTTCAGCGTGTTGGCCTGATTGCGGTAGGTGTCGTCGGCGAGCGCCTCGGTGAAACTGCTCGTCGCCTCGTTGTAGCGGCCGAGGTAGAGGTAGAGCGTGCCGAGGTTGTGGCGGGCGTTGGAGTTTTTCGGATCGAGCCGAAGCGCCTCGTTGTAGGCCGCTTCCGCCTTTTCGAACCGTTCCTTGTGGAAATAGATGAGTCCGAGCGCATTGTGGATCTGGGAGTCGTACGGATTGGCATCGCGCGCCTTCTCGCATTCCTCAAGCGCCTCGGAGCCTTTTTCCGCCTGGAAATAAGCCATGCAAAGCTCGTAGTGGCTTTCGGCTTCCTTTTGCTTGTCGGGCTTGACCTCCGGCTTCTTGTCGCCGCCGCACGCGGTCGCGAAAAGCGCGAGGGCCAACGCCGCGGCCAGCGCCCGCGAGGCGGGGCGCGGGCGGAATCGGCCGGGCGAAGGCCGGGATCGATGGCAAGGGAGATTCATGGGAGCGTCTATTACTGGTAGCACTTGGACCTTTCTACGTCAATATGTAGTAATTTCGAGGATCGAGGATCGAGGATTGAGGATCGAGTGAAATCGCAACTCATTCGCTTTCCCTCGGTCCCTCTGTGGCGGAATCGGCGGCGCGGTCGGCGGCCGTTCGCCAAATCGATCATCGTCGTGACGACTCAATCCTCAATCCACGATCCTCACTCCTCCCTTCACACCCGCTTCAATCCCTCGCGCCACGCGGCGCGTCGTTCGTGGCGCCAGGCGGCGTCGCCGGACGGCGCGAAGTGCGCATCTTCCTTCCAGCGCCGTGCGACCTCGTCGGGGCTCTTCCAGACGCCGACCGCCAGCCCCGCGAGGAACGCCGCGCCGAACGCGGTCGTCTCCACGTTCTTCGGCCGGCTGACCGGCACGTCGGCGAGATCGGCCTGCATTTGCATCAACAGATCGTTGCGGCTCGCGCCGCCGTCGACCTTCAGCACGGATACCGCGCGCCCCGCGTCGGCCTCCATCGCCTCGAGGATATCCGCGATCTGCAGCGCGATGCCCTCGAGCGCGGCGCGCGCGATGTGCGCGGCGGTTGTCCCGCGCGTCAGGCCCCAGATCACGCCCCTGGCCTGGGGATTCCAGTGCGGCGCGCCAAGGCCGGTCAGCGCGGGGACGAACACGACGCCACCCGCGTCGGGCACGGAGGCGGCGAGCGCCTCGATCCCGGCGCTATCGCGGATGACGCCCAGGCCGTCGCGCAGCCATTGCACCGCCGCGCCCGCGATGAAGCACGACCCCTCGAGCGCGTAAACGGTTTGGCCGCCGATACGCCAGGCGATCGTCGTCAACATCTGGTGCCGGGAATGCACGATCTCGCCGCCGGTGTTCACGAGGACGAAAGCGCCGGTACCGTAAGTCGATTTGGCGTCGCCCGGCGAAAAGCACGCCTGCCCGAACAGCGCCGCCTGCTGGTCACCCGCGATGCCGGCCACCGGAACGCCGTCGGGGATCGAGGCGAGGCCGCGTGTCGTTCCGTAAATCTCGCTTGACGCGCGAACGTTGGGCAGCATCGCGCGGGGCACGTCGAAAAGACCAAGAAGCTCGTCGTCCCAGTCCGCCGTGGCGAGGTTCAGAAATAGCGTACGGCTCGCGTTGGAAACGTCCGTGACGTGCGCACCGGTCATGCGCCGGACGAGATACGAATCGACGGTGCCGAACTGGGCGCGGCCGGCGACGGCGTCCTCGCGAAGGCCGGGGACGTTGTCCAGAAACCATTGCAGCTTGGTGCCGGAGAAGTACGGGTCGAGAACAAGCCCCGTGCGTTCACGGATGAGATCCTCATGGCCGGCCTCGCGCAATCGCGCGCAGCGATCCGCCGTGCGTCGGTCCTGCCAGACCATCGCGTTGGCGTATGGCTTGCCGCTTTGCGTTTCCCAGACGAGCGTCGTTTCGCGCTGGTTCGTGATGCCGATGCCGGCGATGCGCGCCGCGTCGATGCCGCCCTCGGCGAGCGCGTCCGCGGTCGCGCCCTCGACCGACGCCCAGATATCCTCGGGGTCGTGCTCGACCTGCCCGGGCTTGGGGAAGATCTGCCGAAACTCGCGATATCCGCGCGCGACGATGTTGAGATCGGGATCGATCGCCAGCACCGTCGTGCCGGTCGTCCCCTGATCGATCGCCAGGATAAGATCGCCCATCCGCTCCCTCGATACGTTCTGGATTTGTGGGATTTTCCCGCGCGTTCCCGATTACGGATTTTCTCGCGGCGGGTCAACGAAAACGCACGCGCGCGGCGTCGGATTGGCGCGCGCGCTGTGGATAAGTCGCGGCCATCCGTCCCATCACCCGTGCGTTACGCGGCCGTGATTTTTCGCGATTCGACGTGGAATCGACGCAGGGGCCACGCAAAAAACTCTTGGCACGGCGGGCCGTCCGCGTATGATACGCGCCGGTGACGCCTTTTATTTTCCTGGAGGATACGGGTATGCGATCGTTTCGACTTGACCTGTGGATGACTCTGTTGATCCTTCCGTTGATGTTCATGGCCGGCTGCTCGTGCGGCGACGATGACGATGACGACGACGACGACGATCAAGCCGACGATGATGACGGCGACGACGACGCCGATGACGACATGGACGACGATGCCGACGACGATACCGGCGATGACGACGCGGATGACGACACGTCCGACGACGACACGGCGGACGACGACACGGGCGACGATGACACGTCCGACGACGACACGGGCGACGACGACACGGATACGATGATGCTGCGCATCACGCCGCTTTCGCCGAACGCGCCCGCGTTCGACATCCATTTCGACGGCGAGGCGGACCCGACGTTTTCCAACCTCGCCTATCTGGCCGAAGTCCCGTACGAAGAGTTCGACGCCGGCACGCACGCGATCGCCATCACCCCCGCCGGATCGCCGATCGGCGACGCGGTGTACACCGGCGACGTCAATCTGCCGGGCGGTACGTTCCTGAGCCTCGCCATCTACGGCGTTCTGGCGGACCTGCGCGCAAGTGTGCTGCTCGACGACTACAGCAGCGTCGAAAGCGGCAAGGTCCGCATACGTTTCGTACACGCGACCGCGGGCGTCGGCGAATACGACCTGCTTCTCGTACCGGACGCGGGGCCGAACGTGCTGCTTTACGACGACATCGACCTGGGCTTTATCTCGGCGGCGACCGAGATTACCGCGCAACCGTACACCTTCGGATTCGATTTCAGCGACGATTTGACCCCGGAGATCGTGATTGATACGCCGACGTATCTGGACGGGGAGGTGGTGAACCTCTTCGCGCTTGTCGACTCGTTCGGCGCGGCGATCGTCACGCAATACGAGGACAGTACGCTGACGCAGAGCCGGCCGTAGCCGCGGCGAACGAGGAAAGAGGAAAGAGGAACGAGGGCACCGCCACGGACCGTTGGCGGCGTCCCTGGCGTTGATCGCGTTGAAACGGGAACGCGCGGATCAAAGCCCGTCGCGCGCGCTTTTCTCTTTTCTCGCACGAAGGGCTAAAATGCGCCGCATGTTGCCGAAAGCCCTTTTCGTCACGCCTCCGTCGCGCCCCGCGGTGATGCGGGATTATTACTGCACGTCCGTCGCGAAGGCGGGATACGCGTGGCACCCGGGCGAGTTCCTTTTCCAGAGCGCCATCCTCGCGCCGCACTTTCGCGTCGAAATCCTGGATGCGACCGCGGAGGGCTTCACGGCCGACGCGGCGAGGCGCCGCGCCGCGCGCGAGCCGGTCGATCTGTTGTTCGGCCTTGTCGGCGCGGCCGATCCGCGCGGCGATCTCGAGTTTCTGCATTCGATACCCGCGCGCAAGCGCGTCGTGTCGGGCGAGGTCGTGCAGCCGGATCCGGCGGCGTGGCTCGAGACGCATCGCGATATCGACGGCGCCGTCGGCAATTTCACGGGGGACGGGCTTCTCGCGCTTTTTGACGGCAACGCCGAGGCGCGCGGCGTCGCGGTCCGCCGGGGCGGCAAGGTGCGTCCGGCGCTTCCGGTCGAAGGGCGGGAGTTTTCGATGGCGCGCCCGCGCCACGAACTGTTCCGGCGCGACGCCTACCGCATGCCGCTCCAGCGCGAGCGGTGGTTCGCGAGCTTATTGACCGACTACGGTTGCCCGCATCGGTGCGCGTTTTGTAACACGGGCCACCTGGGTTATCGCCGGCGCGACGCGGACGGCATCGCCGACGAGCTCGACGCGCTCGGCGAGATGGGCTTTCGCGAAATCTACGTCAAGGACATGTCGTTCGGCGCGCATCGCACGCATGCGCGCGCGGTGTTGTCGTTGCTGTCCGGGCGCGGATTTTTCTGGCGTACGTGGGGGCGCGTGGAGGACCTGACGGCGGAGCTGCTGCGCGATATGAAAGACGCCGGATGCCGGCTTGTGCAGATCGGCGTCGAACACGCGGACGAGGAGATTCTCGCCCGCGCGGGCAAGCCGTATACGAACAGCGACGTGAAGCGCGTGCTGGCGGATGCGCGCGCGGCGGGCCTCGATGTCGGCGCGCATTTCGTTCTCGGCCTTCCGGGCGAGACGGCCGCGTCGCTCACCGCGCTCGAGGATTTCGTCGCGCGGCTTCCGGCGGCGTACATCTCGGTGAATCTCTACGCGCCGCGCCTTGGCGCGCCGCTGGCCCAAAGCCTTGGCGGCGGCGATACGCCACACGACACCACGCGCGGGAGCGACGCAGGCGCGATGCCGCGCGAGGAACTGCGCCGCGCGCGAAACCGCATTTACGCGCGTTTTTACGGCCGGCCGAACCGCTGGCCGCGGCTTGCCGCGCGTGTCCGCCCGCACGAGGTGAGGGGCGCGGTCAGCGCGCTGTGGTCGCGGTGACGAGGATCGAGGATTGAGGATTGAGGATCGAGTGTCGCTCATCCCTATTCCTGTCCCGGTTCAGGCGCTTGAAATCGCGACCGACAGGGATTGCGTACGGGCGCAAGCTTGGGCGCGGGCGTCGGGATGTCCGTTCGGTCCATCGGATCCATCAGGTTCATCGGATTCGCGCAATCGGAGCCAAGGCATTGCCTGGGAGGACCTTTTATGAATATCGCGAAATTCACACGACCGCTTCTGGTTTGCGTGTTTGCCATTGCACTCGCCTTTGCCGGCCTCACGTGCGGCGACGACGATGACGACGACGACGCCACGCTCGGCGGCGACACGCCCGGCGGCGGAGCGGGCGGCGGCGGTGGGGGAGGTGGAGACGATGACGATGACGACGACACAGACGGCGACGACGACACGGACGGCGATGACGACACGGAAGATATGGACGACGATACGGACGACGCGGACGACGACACTGCAAGCGACGATGACGACACGTCGGACGACAACGGCGGCCTGCCGTATTGAGCGCAAAAAAGTGGCGAGTCTCGTCGCATTCTCCCGCCGATGCCCGATATCCGCTATCGAATAGAGCCCCATGACGGGCCGCACTGGAAGGGCGCGTCCGACCTGCGCATGGACGTTTTCGTCGTGGAACAGGGCGTGCCGCCGGCGCTCGAGCTCGACGATCTCGACCGCACCGCGACGCACCTGCACGCCGTCGACGGCCGCCGCGTCATCGGCACGCTGCGCATGATCGACAAGGGCGACGCGATGAAGGTCGGCCGCGTCGCGGTGCGCGAGGACATGCGAAAAAATGGCATCGGCGCGGAATTGATGTGCCGCGCGGCCGACCACGCGCGCGAGGCGGGTTTCGCGCGCATCGTCCTGGATTCGCAGGTGACGGTCATCCCGTTCTACGAAAAGCTCGGATACGCGCTTGTGCCCGGCGACGAGTTCCTGGACGCGGGGATTCCGCACCGGCGGATGGTGCTGGAGTTGTAAGCCGTGATATGTTTTTTTTCGAATGGGGATGATCGGAGGGTGCATATTTGTCGACTCGCGTTTTCCGTGGTTCCTCGACGCGTGACTGGGCACCCATACTTGCTTTTCTAATCGGTGTTTTCGTCGCTTCGTCCGGATGCGTCTTGGCGAACCCAGGCGAGGATGACGTTGATGACGATGGTGCATCGTCGGATGTCGACGACGACGCCACGGATGACGACGCCACGAATGACGACGCACTGGACGATGACGTCGCGGACGACGACGCATCCGACGATGATGCGATAGACGATGATGACACGCTCGACGACGACGCGGTCGATGACGACATGGACGACGACGACACCGACGACGATTTCGAC
Source organism: bacterium (assembly GCA_019912885.1). NCBI lineage: Bacteria > bacterium. Next base: position 2,601 of record JAIOHV010000002.1, on the reverse strand, counting down.
GACGAGATGTGCGGAACTCGCGTCGGCGATGAATGGCCCGCGATCTGCCTTGACGCCCACGACTGCGCCGACGATTGCGGCGCGGCGCTGTGGCTTCTGTATTGCCACGCTGGCTTTCCGATAATGGAAGGCGGCTACCTGTACACGCAGGCCGAGGCTCTCGCGGCGTGCCGCGCGGGCGGCGACCCGTTGTGGTCCGATATCACGGAATGCGCCGACGGCGTCTACGAACTGTCGGGCACGGTGCAAGAGACGACGTATTATCCAGTGGATCACCTTGCAATGTGCATGTCTGACTTTGGTTGGCCACCGGAACGCGAAGACCTCTTCGACATCGTCGCTTGGGAGTTGTTTTACAACGGAGTGATAGACGACGTGCTTCCGTCTTACTCCGCGTTGAACCTTTCGTCGAAGGTCTTTTGGGATCCGTATGAGTTATGGCTAGGAATCGGCGTAAGCATTGCCATTACCGGTGGGACACCCAGTGATCTGCGCGGCGGCCTTCATTTGTGGGGCTCATCGAAATTCTGGTCGCGGGCAACCTACGGTTTTGGCGATCTCGCGTATCGTGACGCCGCGCTCATGCAGTTTCCCGTTTCCGGATTTGAGTTGTTTATCCCGGACCCATGGAACGAAGGGACCGTTGATGTCTACATGGATGTATTGGAACTCGTTCCATCGACAACGCCTTAGCCATCAGGCGTCGCGGCGTCGCCGTCGGCCGGGGCGGGGCCAGATACGGTCCGTAAGCGTCAGCGCGCGGGATCGCGGCGTTTGGGAAATCGCGTTTTTCCTGACGCGAAGCAGCCCGCGCACTCCGCTGCGCTCCGTTTGCGGCTCTGACATCAATGCGGCAGCGGGTTGTCCAGCACCTGCCTGACGACGCGGACCAGGTCGTTGGGGTCGAACGGTTTGGGAAGGAACGCGGACCAGCCGAGGTCGGGTTGCGCGTCGTGCGCCTCGCGGTCGGCGTAACCCGATGAGAGAATGACCGGCTTTTCCGGCGCGAGACCTTTAATTAGCTCCAGCGCCTCCTGGCCGGACATGATCGGCATGGTCAGGTCCAGGATCACGAGGTCGATGTCCTCGCGCATGCGTTCGAAGAGCTTGACCCCTTCCATGCCGTCGGGCGCGAGCACCACGCGGTAGCCCATGCGCGTCAGCGTCGCCTCGCCGAGCTTGCGCAACACCAGTTCGTCGTCGACGAGCAGGATCGTCTCGTGCCCGCCGCGCAGCTCCTGGAAGTGTTCCGAGTCGGCGGCCAGCGTCAGGTCCCCGGAGTGCCTCGGCAGATAGACGCGGAACGTCGTGCCGCGGCCGGCTTCGCTATCCAGCGAGATCCATCCGTGCATGCGCTTGACCATGTCGAACACGGTCGCCAGGCCAAGGCCGGTGCCGCTTCTCGCGTGCTTGGTGGTGAAGAACGGCTCGAAGACGCGGCGCCGCGTTTCATCGTCCATGCCGCAGCCGTTGTCGGAAATCGACAGCGTCACGTAGGAACCAGGCGTCGCCTGCGGATCGACGCGCGTGTAGTTGCCGTCGATCTCCACGTTCTCGAGCTTGACGACGATCTGGAACGGCCCGTCGCGCGGGCCTTCGCGGTCGAGCACATCCTGGATCGCGTCGCGCGCGTTGACGCACAGGTTCATCGCGATCTGGTGGATGTCGCCCGGATCGGCGAACACCTGCCAGATGTCGAGCGGCGCGACGCACTGCACGACGATGCGCGGGTCGATCGCGCCGCGCAGCATCTTGGTCGTTTCCATGATGACGGGCACGGGGTCCATCGACATGCGTTCGATCTTGCCCTTCTTGGAAAACGACAGGAGCTTGCGCGACAGGTCCGCCGCGCGGCGCGTGGCCTGCCGCGCGTTCGCCAAAAACACGCGTCCTTCCTCGGAAACGTACGGGTACGCGAGCTCCTGGTTGCCGACGATCGCGGTGAGGAGATTGTTGAAGTTGTGCGCGAGCCCCGCGGCGAGATTGTTGATCACCTCCAGGCGCTGCGCCTGCAAGAGCTGCGAGCGGAGATCCTCGATTTCCTCGCGCGCGCGATCCAGATCGGCGGCGAGGTCGGCGTCGACCGCCGTCTCGCCGGCATTCATCGAACGCAGCTCGTCCGCGCCGCGCGTCAGGATGAGAAACGCGTTCGCGTGCCCCTCGACCGCGACGGGAAGCGCGCGCACGGTGGTCCGAAACGAGCCGCCGTCCGCGCGCCGGTGCGTCAACTCGGCGAAGGCCACCGGGTGTTCCGCGGCCGCGAGCGATAAAGGCACCACGTCGGCCTGGTAGGCGTCGTCGTCGTGGAAATCGCGCATCGGCATGCCGGCCATCTTTTCGGGCGAAACGCCGTGCATCGCCGCCCAGGCGCGGTTGACGTACACAAAACGCCCTTCGCCGTTCGCGATCGCGGCGCCATGGCTCATGTTGTCGACGATGATTTGCAGCGACCGCGTGCGCGGATCCGCCTTGGCCGGCGAGCCGATCGCGATCCACACTCCGGCGTCGTCGGGAGTCACGCCGGCGGACGCGCACGCCGCGATGGCCACGCGAGCGCCGCCGCCGTTGTGCGGTATCAGCCGCGCGCGCAGGCCGGAGGGC
>JAIOHV010000001.1 GCA_019912885.1 bacterium | reverse complement strand
TCGCCCCCTCTCTTGTTACTTCCGCTTCCTCGTGCCCGTGCCCGTGCCCGAAAGGACATGATGGACCGGCGAACCGGCCCTTGCGATTTGCGATGACCTTTCCGACTTCCAGGTTTCCAGACGTCCAGCCTGTTTCATTTCCGCCCCCACGCGCGTAAAATTCCGCGTTTATGGGACGCCGCACCCGTCATCTCCTCCTCGTCGCCACGTTCGCGCTCGCATGCGCGCTCGCCTTTTCCGCGTGCGGGCGCAACGGAAAAGACGGCGACGAGCAGGTCGTGCACGTCATCGTCGATCACGACCGATGGGGCGAGATCGCGCCGTGCGGTTGCCCCAAGCGCCCCGCCGGCGGACTCGCGCGCTTCGTCCCCTCGGTCATGCGCTCGCGCGAAAATGCCGGAGCCGTCGTCGTCGAGGCCGGCGACATGCTCTATCCGCCCGCGCGCCGCCGCGACGACGGCCGCGACCACGACGCCCGCGCCGCGTTCATCAAGGACGCGATGGCGAAGACCACCTTCGACGTTGTCGTCCCCGGCGAACTCGATTTCGAAAACGGCTTCGACGATTTCCTCGCCTTCCGCGACGCGGCAAAGCTCCCGGTCGTCGTCGCCAACATCGTCGATCCCGAAACCGGGGCGTATCTTTTCGAGACGCACCGCATCGTCGAGCGCGACGGCGTGCGCCTCGCGTTCATCGGCCTTGCCGGACCCCAGGCCTTCGCGGGCGCGCCGTCGAACGCGGATTTCGACCTCGTCGCCTGGCGCGACGAGCATGGAAGCGCCATCCCCTCGACGGCCACGCTCCTGAAGAAAATCGAAAGCGCGGTGAAAGCCGCGCCCGAATCCGGCGAATCCGGCGACGCCAAACCCGGCGTCGCGCCGGAGAACCTGCGCCGCCTCGCCGAGGCCTTCACCGCCGGCGCGAAAGATGGGAACGGCGAAAACGCGGATGGCGCCTCCGAGCCCGGCGATTACCCGCCGCCGCCGGACTACGACGGCCCGCGCTTTCGCGTCACCGATTTCGTCGAGGCCGCGCGCCGCGAGATCGACGCCATCGCCGGCAAGGCCGACATCATCATCGCCGTCGCGCACATGACCCGAGAGGAAACCGAACGCCTGGCGCGCGAGGTGCCGCCGATCCAGTTCATCGTCGACGGCCACGCCGCCGGCAAATCGGCTTACGGCGACAACCCCGAGGGCGCGAACTTCCTTCGCCTCGGCAGCAAGGGCCGCACGATCGGTCACCTCAAGCTGCACATCGCCAGGGGCGTGTACGAATTCGCGGACCGATCGAGCGCCGAGAGCCGCAAGCGCATGCTCGACCGCTACAAGCAAAGCTGGGATCGCCTCGTCGAGCAGGCCGGCGGCAAGGATCCGGCGACCGCGTTTGACAAGGACGACCGGCGCACCAAACGCGCCGAACGCCTGCGCGCGCAGATCGAAAAAATCGAGGATCAGATCGCCGCCACGCGCGGCGAGGGAAGCTGGTACGAATTCGACCGCGTCTATCTCGACCGCGAGGCGCCCTCCGACCCCGCCCTCGAGGCCCGCATGAACGAACTGGAACCCCCCGCCGAAAGGGGCGCCCTGTGACCGACGATCACACGCCCTCCCCGGGAGCGCAGGCGTCCCGCCTGCTTCGGCCGACCGAACGCCCACTCCACCGCCAAAACACAAAGACCGCGAAGCCTGTTCGCGGTTTTGCTTTTCCCCTCCGTGTCCCCCGTGGCATCCCCGTGCTCTCCGTGTACCGCCGAAATGCGATTCGCGATGACCGTCCGGACCTTCGAGCTTCCAGACTTTCCGCCTATTTACTGATTGTCCTTCTCGCCGTCCTCGCCTTCGCGACCGCCTGCGATACCGGCTCCGACACCGAGTCCGCCGCCGGCGCCGCGCCCGCTCTCTCGTCGTTTACCATTCTCCCGAACGACGCCCCCGACGCGGACCCTCCGCGCGAAAACTTCTGCGCGTTCGTCGCGGCAAGCGGCGACGGCTATCGCGAAACCTGCGCCGGCGTCACCGTCCTTCACGTCACCGGCACGCCGTGGGAGATCGGCTACCAGACCGGCGAGCTTTTGCGCGGCGAGATCACCGAGCTTGTCCACTTCGTGCGCACCTACATCGACCCCTGGGGCGCCATCTGGGGCGCGCTGCAACACCTGCGCTCGAATCTCGAGCCCAACATCCGCCCCGCGTTCGCCGAGGAAATCGAAGGCATGGTCGCCGGCCTCAACAACGACATCACCTACGAGGAACTCGTCACCGGCAACGCGCTCGGCGACGTCTTCGGCGTCGTCACCGCGTTCATGGACAACTACATGGACGTCGATTTCTGCACGCTCACCGCGAGCTGGGGCGAGGCGACGACCGACGGCGAGCTGCTCGTCACGCGAAATTTCGACTACATGAACCTGTTCGCGAAATACAACTACGTCGCGATCGTGCGACCCGACGCCGGACACGCGTTCGTCACCACCGGCATCATGGGCCTGTCCGGAACGCACGTCGCCATGAACGAAAACGGCCTCGTCGGCGCGCTCGCCTACAACTCGTCCTACGACTCGGACATGACCGGCGTGCCGATGCTGCTGCTGCTTCGCGAGGCCGTGCAGTTTTCCGATTCCGTGGAGGACGCCATCGCGCTCGTCGGCGAATCCGACCGCACGATGGGGCTCAACTACATGTTCGCCGACGGCGACACGAAAGAAGCCGTCGTGTTCGAGGTCTCCGGCGGCAAGACCGCGCGGCGAACGAGCCTCGACGGCCTATCCACGCTGCTGGCCACGAACCACTATGTCGCCGCCACGATGCAGCAGGAACGCAAGCCCTTCGCGCCCGAACACACCAGCATGCGCCGCTGGGATCGCGTCTCGCACCTGCTGAAAAAAAACTACGGCAACCTCTCGCCGTTCACGCTGCAATCGATCATCCGCGATCACTACAACGCCGACGTCGGCGACGACTTGCCGAGCCGCACGACCGTCTGCCGGCACGACGACGTGAAATACCGCGAAGGCAGCATCATGGGCGACTTCGTCTCCACCTCGAATGCCACCGCGATCATGAAACCGATCGACGGCCTCTACTGCACCACCGTCACCAAGCACGCCTGCGAAATGCCGTACGTCTGCTTCACGCCGTTCGGGAACTGACCCTTGGGACCGCGAGCCGCTGGCCCGCTTATTCCGAAATTCCCCTGGAGCGCCCCGCTCGGAGCGGAGCCGGCTTCGCGACGCGTCATCTCTTTGTAATTGTCGGCACCAAAACGGCCATTCCTCAACCCCATTTCTTCGAATTATTCGATACCTAAGAAAATTCGAATCGTTTTTGCTTTTCATCGGGACGCAGAAAACAAGGAGGCCTTCGATGCCGCGGCTCAAACGGATTGCCTTGGCTTGCGCGCTTTTCACGCTTGTCGCGTCAAGCGCGTTTTTCGTTTTCGCGGCGCGCGACGTTAGCGCCGGCGTCGTGGATTGCTACCCCGACGCGGACCTCGACGGCTTCGGCGAAGCCGGCTCCTCGCCGACAAGCTTCAGCGTCTGCCCGGACGGATTTTCCCTGCTTGACACCGATTGCGACGACACCGAATTCGCGACCAATCCGGACGCCCCGGAGTTGCCGAACGACGGAATCGATCAGGACTGCGATCTCGGCGATCTTCTCCCGAGCGATGCCACCGGCTACTTCGTTTCCTTGACGACCGGCAGCGACGTGAACCCGGGCACGATGGCCTTGCCCTTCGCCACGATCCAGCACGCCATCGACGTCATCAACACGACCGATGGCGGACCCAACGTCTTTGTCGCGGGCGGCACGTATGTCGAATCCATCCAGACGAACGTGTCCATTTTCGGAGGATACGATCCCACCGACTGGACGCGCGACATCGACGCCAATCTTACGGAAATCGAGGCGCTCGCCGAGGCGGACGATGACGATAGTCCGGCCGTCGAGATCACGGGCGCAAGCGCCGTCGCCATCCAGGGCTTCACCCTCGATGCGTTGGATTTCGGCTCGCAGACGCGCGGCATTCTGGCGAATGCGAGCGTCCGCGCGACGATCGTCGACAACGTCATCGACGGCGGCGGCGGCAACCTGGACCACGTCGGGATCTACATCCAGTACGGGCACGTTTACGTCGCGCGAAACAACATCGACGCCGGCGACGGAACCGGCAACGGCCGCGGCGTGTGGTTTGCCAGCAACACGTTCGTCTGGATCGAGAACAACCGGATCAGCGGCGGAACCGGCGACGACGTTTTCGCCCTGACGTTTCAGGGGCACGCCGGCGTCATCGTTAACAATCTCCTCGACGCGGGCACGGCGACCGGCAGCTCCGCCGTGGGCCTCACGATCTCTACGGACAACGACGAGGCCGATACGCTTGTCGTCAACAACGTCGTTCTGATGGGAACCGCCAACAGTTTCGTGACGGGCATGCAGTTTAGTTCGTGCCTGGCGCCGGTCGTTGCCGTCAACAACGTCATTGCCGACCCGAACGTCGCGGCCGGCGGCGGCACGAGCTCGCGCGGCGTGCTCGTCGCCGCGGCCGAGGTCGCGCTCGTCAACAATTTCATCGACGCGGGCCACGGCGACCCGGCCCAGGGCATCTACGCCAACACCGGCTCCGCCATCACGCTCAAGAACAACGACATCTGGAGTTCCGCGATCGACTGCCTCGTCCAGCCCGACGGCGGCCTATGCGTCAACCTGCTGGCCACCATGCACCTGTGCCTGTGGGCCGGCTGCGATTCCGCGTCCGGCAACATTTCGGAAAATCCCCTCTTCCTCGGCATCACGAACTTCCACGTGCAGGCGGCAAGCCCGCTCATCGACGCGGGTATCGACCCCGTCACCTGGTACGACGGCGATCTCGCCGACAAGGACTTCGAGGGCGACCCGCGCCCGCAAAACGGTGATTGGGACATCGGCGTGGACGAACGCTCCACGACGACCACCACCACGACGCAGCCCACCTCGACGACCATGGGCACCACCACAACCACCGGCGGCTCAACCACCACGACGACGATCCCCGGCGACGACGACGCGGACGACGACGACGCGACCGATGACGACGCGACCGATGACGACGCCGACGACGACGATACCGACGACGACATGGATGATGACGCGGCGGACGACGACGGCGCCGATGACGATGCCTCCGATGACGATGACGCCACCGATGACGACGCCTTCGATGATGACACGGCGGACGATAACGCCGGCGGCGGCGACGACGATGACGACGACGACGGCTGCTGCGGCTGTTAGCAGCTAGAAACGCGTCCTCGCCGGGACCGCGGGCGGCTCACCCGCTTATGTTGCGATGCCCCCGGGACCGCGGGTGCGATGGCGCGCCGAAGCCTTGGCGAAGGCGGGTCCTCACCTGCTTCGAATCAACCTTCCTCGACCCGCGTCAGCCACGCCTTGGCGCTGCTCCACCGCCATTCGTGCGGCCGCGGCACAAGCCCCGCCTTGACCGGATTGTCGTGGATATATTGAACGACCAGCTTGTAATGCCTCTCGTCCCGGATAAACCGTTCCCAAAACTCCACCTGCCAAACGCGTCCCGAGCGCCCGTGCAACGCATTGATCCGCCGCGCGGTGTACGACTTCCATCCCTTCACCGCCTGCGAGAGCAGGTACGGCTCGATCAACTGAACAGGCACGTGCACGTGGTTCGGCATGATGACCCACGCGTGGATGCGATATCTTTCGCCGTCAAAATGCATCCACGAATCAAGAACGATTTGCGCCGCGCGGCCGTCTTTCAGCCAACACGCCGCGCGCCCCGCGTCGAGATAATTATCCATCCGCTTTCGATACGCCGCGTCGTTCTCCAACTCCGCGCCATATCTCAAACGCTCCGCGACATCGACAGGAATCGAGTCGCCGAGGCGATACGTCACAAACTGGAGCACGTACGAATTGTCGTAGTGCGGAAGATATCCGCGCGAATGCCAGCCGGCCTCGGGATCAAACGGCATGACCACGAAGTGTAGGATCAAATGGCATGACCACGAAGTGTAC